>JAXHTB010000022.1:0-19553 GCA_034190185.1 Spirochaetota bacterium
CCTCTCCACAATGCCGGCTTTAAATGCTGCTGACAAAAAAATGACATTGCTAATACAATCAGGCTCCATAATCGAATTAAGATTATTATTAATAATTATATCCCAAAGCAAATCATCTCCAATAAGAGCATGTTTCAGCACCTCTGTAATTCCGTTCTTCACTTCATTTTCGGGAAGTGTGCTAAGAAAACTACTATCAGAAATCACCATTTCAGGTTGATGAAATATACCAACTATATTCTTCCCTGAAGAGATATTAACCGCTACTTTCCCTCCTATACTGGAATCAACCATGGCTAATAATGTTGTTGGAATATGTATTACAGGAATGCCGCGCATATAAACAGCAGCGATAAAACCGGCAAAATCACCTACGACACCTCCGCCAATATCAATTATAACTGATTTTCTAGTGTACCCCTTTTTTAAAAGTATCTCAAGAAAACCTTCAGCATTTTTATAATTTTTCTGATCTTCCCCATCCTGCATTTGTAAAATATCACAGTTTTTATAATCTTTAAAGATATTACTGATATAATTCTGATATAATTCGTAAACCCTTGAACTGATAATTACTGCAAATCTTTCATCACATAAAATGTCTCTCTTCCTTTCTAATTGTGATAAAATTGAATTTCCGATCAAAACATCATAGGATTTGCTCTTAGCATGAACCTGAACAATTTTTACTTCACCCTTCATATATTAACACCCTATTTGAGTAGTATATTCCTATACAAATAATCTATGGTTAATTGAAAAAATCAATTAAAATTCTGATATTATGTTATAAATGCGACATAATACCTTGTATAGTTAATAATATCTGTTAAACAGACAAATTGAGAAGACGTGATATAAATATAGATAGATAGTAAGTTTATACGTGGCTAATCAATAGAGAGAAGTCGTTGAAGTAATTCAGATGGAAATACATGTGATGTATGATTCATAAGCAATAATGGAGATTATTTAATCTCTAAAGTTATCATCATTTAATTATTAAAGTTTCATCCTCAAGATCAAATATATATTTCAAGATCAATCATAATATAAATAGTTATACTAAATAGATAAAATTCCTTCTTTCATATCCTCAAGAGCCTTTTTGGCAGCTTTCATCTCAGCTTTTCCTTTGCTACTTCCGCTACCAACAGTCATCTCTTTCCCATGAACCATAAGTTTTACTGTGAACACCTTCTTATGGTCAGGTCCCTTTTCATCAATTACTTCGTAACAAGGCCTTTCTTTATATTTCCTCTGAACAAATTCCTGCAGGGTGGTCTTTGGATCGCGCAAATAAGATAAACTGTCTATTCTTTCTATATCTTTTTTCAGAATTCCGAGGACAAACTTCTTACTCGCTTTAAGTCCTGAATCAAGGTATATTGCGCCAATTATTGCCTCAAGTGTGTTTGCTAATATGGAAGGTCTATCTCTTCCACCGCTGCGCTCTTCACCTCTACTCATTAAAATATAATTTCCAATCCTCATCTCGGCAGCCACCTTTGCAAGTGTTGCTTCAGAGACAACTGCTGACTTTATCTTAGCTAAATCACCCTCTAAGTAATTATCATATCTCTTAAAAAGATATTCATTGACCACGAGAGCTAATACAGAATCACCAAGATACTCAAATTTCTCGTTATCCTTTATATTATAACCAACCTCATTAACATAAGAACGATGGGTTAAGGCCGTATTTAAAATACTTTTGTCACTAAACTTTAGCTTAAGTATATTCTCAATTCTGTTTAATTGCCTATACCTCTTCTTCCTGGAATATTTTCGCTCTTCATTATTTATTTTATTATTTTCCATAATAAATACATTATTATAATTAACTTAATCTCTATTTCACCTTAGATTCAATAAATTTGATTACATCACCAACTGTTATAATTTTTTCAGCTTCCTCGTCAGAAATCTCAAGATCAAATTCCTCTTCAAGAGCCATAACCAATTCAACAGTATCAAGAGAATCAGCGCCGAGATCATCAACGAAAGACGCTTCCATTGTTACTTCTGTTTCATTTACTCCAAGCTGATCTATTATAAGTCTTTTGATTTTCTCAAAATCAACTGTCATTTGTGTATTCCCCCTTGGTAATTCTCGATATTACTATAATTATCTAATTAGATATATAATCTATATTTTTAAAATAGATTTTAAAAGGTTATATTATTTAAATCCTTCTATACAAGACTAATTATTATAACCTCTCCATCCTAATAAATTTAGCACCCTTCGAGCGGGCGTTAAAGATCCGAAACAAAGGTGATAAGGATATTCAAGATATGGAGATAATATTAAATATTTCCATCTTCCTTTCTCTATTATCCCTCTAATCTCCTTTTCCTATATATTTTAATCCTAAAACTGTATAAAAACGAAATAATGCAAATTCTTATATTATTTAATGATAAACCTTTTATTTATTATTAATAGTGACTTCTCAGCTATATTTAAAATGAGGTGAAAAAAAAGGGGATGTGGGGATTATTGAGTTATGGAGATGATAAAAGTGTTTTAAAATTTCCTTAATCTCTTCCATCACTTTATCTCCTTTTCTTACATTTTATAAATATTCAAAATATTCAAGCAGTTAAAAGATAGCTGAGTAGTCACATTAATATTGTTATACATGATAGAATCTGTTGCTGTTTACTATCATTTAGAACTTACAGAAAGACTTTTATAAACTAAAATAATACTAAATAAAAATTTAGTATTATTTTTTTATTGCTACTTTGTTTCTTTAATTCTAACCTTTGGTGATATTACCAATTGACCTTTATAATGACCACATTCTGAACATACTCGATGAGGAAGTGTATACACACCGCACCTGGGACAAGGCCTTAAATTAGGAACTTTAAGTGAATCGTGAGATCTTCTCATCCTCACTTTAGATTTTGATTTTCTTCTCTTAGGAACAGCCACAATTTTACTCCATCACATTTTTATTTTTCTTTTTTCGAGATAACCAAGCAGGAACATTCTATTTTTTGCCTTTTCTATGAATATTGACTGCGGATATTGTATTATCAACTTATTATAATATTCTCTTGCCTTTAAAAGTCTTCCTTTATTCTGATATAATCTTCCAATATTATAATAGATCTCATCCAATATGATGCTATCCCTGTATTCCTTCTCTACTCTTTGGTAAATCTTAAAGGCTTCATCATATTCCCCTATATTTTCATACAAGATCCCAGCTTGTTTTAAAGCAAGAGGCGCGAAAAACGATTTAGGGGATTCTTTAACAAACTTCAAAAAATATTCATTTGCTTCACGAACCATATTTTCAGATTGATATAGATCAGCTATAATATAATACCCATTATTATTAACAAAACCCCAATATGAGGAATTGATTAGATTTTTCAACCTATCTATTGTCTTTTTAAGGCTTTTTGATTCATCTCCTTCTTTGCTTTCATTATTAACTTTGTATTCATAAAGGATCTGCTCAAGCTCTGCAAGCTCATTTTGCTCTTCAGTTTGATAATAGATAATACCAGAAACTACAATTATTATAATTGTTAAAACAGAAACTGTGGAATATATAACTACTTTTTTATTATTTCTAACATAGTCCTTAATTGACATTAAGGTCCTTTCAATAAAATTCCTTTTTATTTCAACATTTCTGAGTTCCATTATTTATGCCTGATTATTGAGTTCAATTTTTATAAAATCACCTAAGGTAACAGTTTTAGAGCTCGTGTCACTTAATATCTTTTTCATCTCTTCTTTATCAGCTATTTTGCTATACTCTTTTATGCTTAATGAGAGTCTCTTCCTTTTCACATCTATACCAAGAACAACAGCTTCAACCTCGTCCCCAATTTTATAATAGTCTTTAAGATTTTCAATCTTACTTGTAGATACCTCTGATATATGGACCAAACCCTCAACATCATCATTAATTTTTACAAATAATCCAAAAGGAACAATCCCAGAGACAACCCCAGACACCTTACTTCTTGGAAGATATTCCTCCTTGATCTTCTCCCAAGGAGATTTTGTAAGCTGCTTAATACCACATGCAATTTTCATTTCTTTATTGTTTATATCAAGCACAATAAATTCAACATCATTTCCTTCTTTATACAATTTTAATGGTTCTTTCAGATTATCATCCCAACTTACATCAGAAATATGGATCAAACCGTCAATTCCCTCTTCAAGTTCAACAAACATTCCAAAATTCACTATCTTTTTTATCTTTTTCAGGTGTTTTGAATTAATTGGGAATCTTTCCTCAATAGTATCCCATGGATTAGGGAAAACCTGCTTAATGCCTAAAGTTAATCTTCGTTCTTCTTTATTTATGTCAAGAATCTTAACATCTATCTTTTTCCCTTTTTGAAAAATATCCCTTGGATTTACATTCCTCTTTGTCCAGGAAATATTTGAAGAATTAACAAAACCCTCAATCCCATCATCTATTTCAATAAATGCTCCTGAATTTGTCACGGTAACGACTGTGCCTGAAACAATCTCATCAACTTTATATTTATTATCGATTTGAAGCCAAGGATCTTCAGTCAACTGCTTTAAACCTAATGTTATCTTATTCTCTTCACTATTTATCCCAAGAATTGCGAACTCTCTAACTTCATCGATCTTAATGATATTTTTCTTTTTAAAAACCTTTTTCCATGAAATATCATCCCTTTTCATAAAAGCTTTCAATCCATCAATATCTATGAAAACACCAGAATCCACAAACTTTTCAACTTTTCCTACAACACTATCTCCAATATTATATTTTAAAATAAAATTATTCCATGTTTTTTTGTATTCTTCTTCAAGATAGTCTTTTCTCGATATTATAATTGTCTGTCTATCTTCATCAATACGTTTTAATTTAAACCAGATTGAGCCTTCTGGCACCTTATTTTGATTTATTCTTATATTTGCTGCATGAGAAAATGGAAGGAATGCATTGATACCATCACAGTCAACAGATATCCCTTTATTTACAGCGCCCTTTACAATCCCTAAAATGTTATCTTCACCTTTATTATAATTTTCCATAAAATTTTTCCACTTCTTCCCCATCTCAGCAGCTGTTTTCGAAAAAACATACATCCCATCGATCATTCGCTTCTCAATAAGCACAACGTCTATAATATCGCCGATATCAGGTATAACATCAAATTCTTCAAGCGCTACTCTACCATCTGATTTTGTCCCGACATTCACATAAGCAAACTCATCATCAATAGTCACAACCTCTCCTTGGATAATCCGGTTGGGTTGAACAAAATCAAGCGCGGAATTAGTAACATCTTCCATACTTATATTATCTTCAAATTTAACAGTAGTTTCTTCCATAATACACCATCAATAATTTATTATTTTCTAAAATTAGTTTATCTTCTTTATATTCAATCACCTTATCCCTTATTTTACACTAATTTATAGGTAGATGTCTGAGCAAAAGCTGAGGGGATGTCCCTTTACCCCTGTTCATTAAATCCTTTATTTTGAACAAAAACCTAACATTTTCAAAATAACATCAAAAACTAATCGATATTCAGATTTCTTAATAACTTATATATTTTTTCAACTACTTCATTCTTTGACATTTTTGTTGTATCTATATATATTGCATCATCAGCCATTTTTAAAGGACCAAAGGGTCTTTTTTTATCATCTGAATCTCTTTTGTCAATTTGCTTTTTGATATCATTTTCGTCAACAGTTTTTCCTTTATCTTTGTACTCTAATACTCTTCTTTCAGATCTTATATCTACAGATGCATCAAGATATATCTTCAAATCTGCCTGAGGAAACACAATTGTCCCAATATCCCGTCCATCCATTATTATCGAATTTTCCTTTGCCCATTCCCTTAAAAGAGCATTTACATAACCTCGTATTTCAGGATCATCAGAGACAATTCCAATATATTTAGTTATCAATTCCTCCCGAATTTGATCTGACACATCTTCCCCATCTAAAAATGTTCTTGATGTGCCATTGTTAATAAAAACCTGAGTAATTGTTATATTATTAATATGACAAATATTACATATTTCATTGTCAATATGATTAAATTTTTTTAATAGAAAGTGAGTGATTGTTCTATAAATTGCGCCAGAATCGATATATTTCAATCCTGCTTTCTTAGCAACCTCTTTTGAAACACTACTTTTGCCAGAACCAGCAGGGCCATCGACTGCTATTACTATTCTATTATTATTCACTCAGAAAGCCCATCCCTAAATTCCTTAACATATTGAAAATAACTCTGTATTTTGTCAATATTGATCTCATCAGAGTTAAATATATCAAGTAAAAGTTGTAATTTTTCTATTAAATTATAAATTGATAAATGTATATTACCTCTATTTAAAAGGGATATATCAGTCCATACATCAGGTGACCCAGATGAAATCCTAGTTACATCCTTAAATCCATTTCCTATCAGGCATTCAATATCTCCCTTATTATAGACTGTGCCTGTTTTATCTTTTAAAACATCGACAAGGGAACAAGCCACAATATGAGGTAAATGACTAGTTAAAGCAACAATTGCATCATGTTGTTCAGCAGATTGAATATGTATATTAGAGCCATTCATCTGCCAAAAACTCTTTATTTTTTCAATTTCATTATCACTATTGAACCTATTAGGTGTTATTATAACTGAAGCATTATGGAAAAGATCATGAATGCTATACTCATATCCAATTTTTTCAGATCCTGCCATGGGATGACAGCCTACAAAACGATCTGCTCTATTATTCTTCTCTACTTCATTAATTATTACACCTTTAACACTTCCCACATCAATAACAAGGGCATCATCACCTAAATCAGGTCGATTTAGTATATCCTTAATAATATCAATTGAAATCACAACTGGAGTTGAGACAATAACTAGATCAACTCCCTTTAATACTGGTTGATTAATATCTCCAACTGAATCTACATTGCCTTCATCCAGGGCTTTTTGCAGCTTTCTAACATCTCTTCCATAAGCAGCAATCTCAATATTACGATCAATTTTTTTTAAACTCTTACATACTGAACCACCTAAAAGTCCAAGACCAAAAACAGCAATTTTTTTTAACATCGATATATATCTCTCTTTTATAAAATCAAGCTCATTTTGCCGCTAGTTGAATATTTCAATAAATTACGTCCACCTCCTTAATCCACCCGAGGGGGAATAGGGGGATAAAATTCTGTTGTAGTAAAATACTAACTTTCTGATGGATAGGAGCCAAGGACTTTAAGAAATAACGCTTCCTCCTTCATCTCTTCTAAAGCATTTTTTACGACTCTATCATCCTTATGACCAATGAAGTCAATAAAAAAATTATACTCCCAAATCTTTTTCTTGTCAGGTCTGGACTCAATCTTTGTCATATTTATCCCTGAGTTGTCAAATGATTTAAGCATGTTGTATAAAGCACCAGGTTTATCCTTTACAGCACAGACAATAGATGTTTTATCCTTTCCTGTTGGCGGATTATCCTTTCTGCCAATAACAAGAAATCTAGTATAGTTCTGACTAGAGTCCTCAATGTTATTTGCTAGAATTCTCAAATTGTAAATAGAAGCTGATCTTTCTGAGGCAATTGCTGCAGAAAATCCTTCTTCTAAAGCCATCTTAGAAGCTTGAGTAGTTGAATCAGCCCTGTGAATCTCAACCTCAGGAAGATTTGCTCTGATCCACTCCTTACACTGCCCTAGGGGTTGAGGATGAGAATATAATTTTTTAATATCCCTTAACCCTTGACATAAGGAGAGCAATGAATAGGAAATCCTTAAAAATTTTTCTGAAACTATTTTAAGGTCAGTATCAGAAAGCTCATCAAGAGTATAAGTTACCCCACCTTCAGTGCTGTTTTCAACTGGGACAACGCCAAAGGGAGCTCGTCCGGTCTCAACTTCATCAAAGACAGCAGGTATACTGTTCAAAGATATACCCTCAATAGAGTCCCCAAATATCTCCAACAATGCCATATGACTAAAAGTGCCTATAGGTCCGAGATATGCAACCTGAATAGGATTGACAATATTTGCTGAACATAGAATTAATTCGTTATATATCTTCTTTAAAACATCATTTGAAACAGGTCCTTTATTTATATCTTCGATGAGCTTAAATTGTATCGATTTGTCCACTGGAGAATATATATCTTCAGGATTATCCCCACGCCCTTTTAATTCTTCAACAAACAGCTCAGTTCTCTTTGAAATTATACTTATTATCTCTCTATCTAAATCCTCAAGGACCTTATTCATTTTTACTCCTCATCTTCAAAAGAAAATTCCTTTAGCTCTGTCAATTTTGGCATATCTGAAAGCCTGTTTAATCCTAAATATCTAAGAAACTCATCAGTTGTTCCATATAGAAGGGGCCTACCTGGCAAATCTTTTCTACCAACCGGTTTTATTAGGTTCAATTTTAACAGATTAACTAACATCGCTCTAGATGACACACCCCTTAATTCCTCAATATCTGCTAAAACAGTGGGTTGTTTGTATGCTATAATAGCCAAGGTCTCCAGCATTCCTTTTGATATCGGTGCCTTTTTTTTTAACCCCATTACTCGTCTAATTTCAGATGCATACCTTCTTTCTGTAACAAACTGATATCCCTTTGATATCTCAATTAGCTTTATTCCTTTATCTCTATGCATATACTCATCAATTAAAGATTTAAGGATCTTTCTGGCATCGGTTGTATCAATATTAAAGTTCTTTACAAAAAAAGATAAGGGTAAAGGTTCTTTTGATAAAAAAAGAACAGCCTCAAATAATCCAATAAAATCTGATTCTTCTACAACCTCGTTTATGTTTTTATCATCCAACGATATATTTTGCTTAGTATTAGACTCCAATTTTTTTTGATAATCCTTAAATAAATTTATAGTCTGCAAATTTACAATAATAAAATATTCACAGAATCTTTAAGATGAGGATATAGTAAATTATCATCAGAAATTACGAAATATTCTAATATCACCAAAAACTTTATTTTGTAATAATTTTAACTTACTGATCTTTGTCATTTCTAAAATTGCAAGAAAGGATGCTACTATTTCCAATGTACTTCTATTGGAAGATAAAATATCTTCAAACAAAATTTGGTCCTTATCAATTAACAACTCGTAGATGCGATTGATTATCTCGCTAACATATATTTCGTCAAGAACAATCTCATCATATTTATCTTTACCGCTCGATTCAATTACCCCTTTAAAAGCATTTATAAGATCATAAAGTGACATCTCAATGTATACTCCCTCTTCCTCTCCTTCATCCTCTTCTATAACTGAATCGTATGCTCTAGTATATAAATCAGATTGGTATTCAGATTTCTCCAAAAGTTTTAATGCTCCCATTTGATACTTTTTATATTCCAATAATCTTTCAATTAACTCAGAGGGAAGTGGTTGAACGAAATATTCATCTTCAATTTCATCACAAGGAAGAAGAGCTTTTGATTTATATAAAAGCAGTTCTGAAGCCATTAGAATAAACTGAGATGCAACATGGATATCCATCATCTCCATTATATTAAGATATTCTATATATTGATCTGTAATTTGAGAGATAGATATCTCAGTAATTTCAATTTTAGCCCTTTTAATCATATCCCAAAGGAGATCAAGAGGACCTTCAAAATTATCTATATGAACAATATAACTACTTTTTTCAGTTTCAACTTGATTCATTTATTCCAATACCTGCATCTTGCTTAAATGATCTCATCCTTACAAGAGAATAATAAAACAATTCCTAATATATCAACTATAAAATCATCAATAATTATTTTATTATTTTTTCCAATTTTCTGAATATTCTGTAAAAATTATATAAAGATAGCACATATTCATTTGTAGTGGGAATTAGTTCTTAGATTAAAATCTAATTAATGTTGGGATAAGAAACTAAACCGCAATTCTATTATTATCGAAGAATAACTACTTTAACAAACAGGGCAAATTCAGTGCCCTTCAGGCAGGCTTTAAAGAAGTGGAACAAAAGTAATAAGGAGATTAATAAAATAAGCCCTCCATGGATTATTGTGGCGTTAAATAAAGTCAATTTTGAAAAATCACATCCGTGTAATTTTTCAAAATTCCGATGCGCTAAGATATGGAGATAATATTAAATATTTCCATCTTCCTTTCTATATAATCCCCCTTATCTCCTTTTATTACATATTTTTTATCTTAAAACTGCACAAAAACGAAATAATGCAAATTCCTTACTATTAAATTATTGATTTATGAAAATTGAACTCATTAAGAATATAAATAATACGAGATCATATAATAAATACTTTCAGGATGAAATTATCTAAAGATTTTTAATTATTATTTACATCTAGTTTCTTTTATAAAAGTGCAATAATTATAATAATATCAAAGGTAAGTATGATAAAAACCCGATTATGCCCCCTTTATGATAAATAATCATTGTATAGTCTCATTTTAGAATTCTATGATAGGGCCTTTTCTGCAGCTTTTTGGAGTCTTTCAGGAGGGAATGGTTTTACAACAAAATCCTTTACACCCAATTTAATTGCTTTTGTTAAAAGATTCTCCTGGCCAAGAGCTGTCACCATTATTATTCTAGCAGATGGATCAACAGATAAAATATCTGCAGCAGCTTCAATACCGTCTTTTTCGCGCATAGTAATATCCATTGTAACGAGATCTGGCTTTAGCTTTTTATAGAGGTCAAAGGCTATATTCCCATTCTCAGCCTCACCAATTATCTCATGCCCCTTAGGTACAAGTGCATCTTTTACTAGAGTTCTCATAAATTTAGCATCATCCACTATTAAAACTCTTGCCATTGTTTTTCTCCATAATATTATTTGTACTGAGGAACAAAGGTTCTTCCGTACAATTGACTAAATTGAATACTAAAAATATACATCAACTATGATAATCGGTTATATATTCAATCTAAAATAATTATATATAGTATCTAATAAATTTTATAAGATCAACATTAAATATTATTTAATGATAGTATATCAATTAACCTATAAATGTTCAACTATTTTTTGAGGAATTTTTGATAAAGTAACAATATCATCAATTGCCCCTTTTTCAACTGCAACCTTATTCATGCCATACACAACTGAAGTGCTCTCATCCTGAGATATTGTATACCCCCCTTTTTTCTTAACCTTCAAGATGCCTTCAGCACCATCTCTTCCCATACCTGTCATAATTACACACACAGAATCCTTACCATATGTTTTAGCTACAGAATTAAACAAAACATCAATAGAAGGTCGATGCCCAGATACTTTTTCTTTCTGATATATTCTAACGACCCTTCCATTTTTGTTATTCGTGATCTCCATATGAGAATCTCCAGGCGCTATATAACCGCACCCTGGTAATAGTTTATCACCATCCTCAGCTTCCTTAACATCAAGTGCGGAATTGCTGTTTAATCTCTTAGCAAAAGCAGTTGTAAATCCCTCAGGCATATGCTGCACTACAAGAACAGGGGAGGGAAATTTTTCTGGAATATCTTTAAAAACCTTAACCAATGCCGCAGGCCCACCAGTTGATGTTCCAATAGCAACAACCTTTGTACTATCATGCTTGACATCTGTAATAACCGGTTCAGTAGTTTCCTCCTCTACCTTCACCTCTACTTCTTTCTCGGTATCCAAGTCTCTTGAGGGGATCTTGAGTTGATAATTATAAACCGACTTTACTTTTTCAATCAATAGAAATGAGATCTCATCTACAGACAAAGATAAACTGTTTGAAGGTTTCGGGATGAAATCAACAGCCCCATACTCCAAGGCCTTGAAAGTTGCCTCAGCGCCATGTTGAGTTAAAACACTCATCATAATAACAGGTTTTGGATTTCTTTGAATAATCTCACGCAATGCCTCAAGACCATTCATTACAGGCATCTCAATATCCATAGTTATTACATCAGGATTTAGTTTATCATTCTTATAAATTGCGGTTTTACCATTATTGACTGTGCCTACAACCTCTATATCAGGGTCGCTTTCTAAAATATCAGTTATTATTTTACGAACTAGGGCAGAATCATCAACAACAAGCACCTTAATTTTTTGAGTCATTAATCTTTCATCCCATTTAACATATTTTTCAAAGACTCACTATCTGATAATATTAAAATCTTTCCTAAAACCCTATCGTCCTGGAAAAAGAATTCTGTATCCATAAGAAGAGCATAATCATTAGCAATATTATTCTCTATGAGAATTGAATTTAACGTAGACTGCATAAAATCATGAATGACAGTTGGGACAGTTGTTCTGATAGTATATCCAGTTTTTTCAGCTATCATATTAATAACTGAAGAACCAATTATATTTGTGATCTCCTTGAGTGCAGACTCGCCGTCTTCATTTAATTCTTTTGTAATGCTGCTCTCTGTCTCATAAAGCAAATCGATAAGCTCAAAACCTAATTCTGAGCTTAATGTAAAAAGAACCGTTCCTCTAATATCGCCAAGAAAAGGCATATAAACACCAATGTATACGCTGTCAACCTCACCAATAATATGTGAAGCATTGTCTAATTGAATTATTCTAACTTCAGGAATGGAAAGATCAACTTTTTTATCAATAATAATTGAAAGAGACTCAGCAGCATTTGTAATACCAACATTTGCAATCATCTGTACTTTATCAAAATCTGCTTTTTCAATCTGAAAATTATTAAAAATTTGTACTAATGAATCATGATCCTCCATTGATGTAGTAATATTATCTTTTAACTCCTCTCTAAAATCAAACAGAGCTTCCTGAACCTTTGCTTCTATATCATCATCAGAAACAATACTTACAGAAGACGATGTGTCAGCATTACTTAAATTGGCATTACTGTCCAATTCCTTACTGTCTTCATTAAATATGATTATTTTCTCATGCTCTGATGCCTTACCCTCTTCATGAGATTCAATAATTTCATCCTTCTCAAAGATTACAACCTCATCAATCTTTTGTAACTTATTATCCTCTTCTTCTACTGATAGTTGTGCAGGTTTATTATCTTCACTAGTAGATGCCGGCTGTTCAATAACATCATGGTCATCACTATCTTTCTGGACTTCCTCAAATGTGATCGGTTCTGTAATCTCCTTAGAAGAGGTTTTCTCTTCTTCTAAATCGATATGTTCAACTTCTACTTCCTCTGCTTCAATAACCGTTCTTCTTGAAAGCTTCTCTTCTCTGGAAATGACCATATTTATCATACTCTGCACATCAAGAATAAGACAGATACTCCCATCTCCAAGTATAGAAGCGCCAGATATACCATCGATTGATGTATAATTCTCTTCAAGGGATTTTATTACAATTTCCTGTTTCCCCTCAAGATAATCTACCATTACACCCACTTTGCGATTACCATATCCAACAACTACAACAGGCATCTTACTATTATTTTCAAGAGAACTTTTAATATTAATAAATTCATTCAGACGAATAAGGGATAATATCTCCCCCCTAAGATTTATAACTTCGTGTCCTTCAATAGTTGTAATAACAGATTGAGATATCTTAATTGTTTCAATAACATCATGCAATGGGATTGCATACATTTCATCACTAACCTTTACCATGATTGCAGGTGTAATTGCTAAGGTTAATGGAAATGTAAGTATAAATACAGTGCCCATACCTCTCTCAGTTTCTATTCTGATATTTCCATTCAACTCATTTACAATCTCTTTTACAACATTCATACCAACACCACGTCCTGACACATCAGTAATTACTTCAGAAGTAGAAAAACCTGGTGCAAAAATAAAATTAAATATATCCTCATCATCCATATTGTTAAGCATTTCCTGGGTTGCCATCCCCTTTTCTATTGCCTTGTTCTTTATCTTTTTTGCATCTAATCCACGTCCATCATCACTAACCTCAATAAATATCTGGTTCCCTCCCTGATATGCATTAAGAGTAACAACAGCTTCCTCGGACTTGCCTAACTTCCTTCTTTCTGCTGCATCCTCAATTCCATGGTCCATAGAATTTCTTATTAGATGCATAATAGGTTCTCCAATAGCATCTACAACCTTTTTATCAAGCTCAGTGTCCTCTCCTTTTATATCCAATCTAATTTGTTTATTAAATTCCTTTGCCAGATCTCTTACTAAACGATTAAACCTTGAAAAGACCTGGCCTATCTGCACCATCCTTGTCTTCATAATACCGCTTTGAAGATCTTTTGCAATGCGTGACATCTGGTCCATTCTGTTCTTATATTCACTTATAAACAGTTTATTACCGCTAATTGCCTTCATCTCTTCATATAGCTTGTAAAATCCTGAATTGGCTATAACAAGTTCACCTACATTATTTAATAAAAGATCTAGTTTTTCAACTGATACCTTAACAATCTTTAAGGAAGGTGCCCTCCTATCTTCTACCCTCTTTTCTATTATATCCCCACTATCAGAGGCTTCTTTTTCATTTTTTGAAACACTAATTTCTTTTGGATGAGATAAATCCTCTACTTTCTCCGGCTCTTTAACTTCTATATCTTGATCTTGATCATTATCAATATCTTGATCTTGATCGTTGTCTTGAACTTCCAGAAGGGATTCTTTATTATGAAATACCAGCACTAACTTATTGTCTTTTCTGGAAAGGCTCATTCTTCTCATATCGATTCTATTGATGAGATCCAACTCACATGCTGCTCTTACATCATCAATTGACTGATCTGTTAATAAAACAACTCTAAAAATGCCATCTTCCCATTCACTATCTAATTCTTGTACTGATGGTATAACTTTTACAACTTTCCCAATCCTCTCCAGATTAGAGATAGCAAGCTGAGCTTTAATCCACTTCATTGGAGCTGTGGGCTCAATGTATAGAGCGACTTCTGAACATGAATGACCTGATTCTAGACCATTTTTTATGTTTTTTCTTTCATCCGGAGTAAACGATATCTTTATATCTTCCTTATCTTTTTTCTCAATCTTGCCAGTAGTTTCGTATTCAGTATTTTCAACTGAGTCAAGATTATCTTCTTTATAATTCTGTATTTTATTTATAATATCTGTAAGATCCTGAGTAGGCTCTCTCCCTTCAGAAATTGCTGAAATAATAATGCTTATATAATCAAAGCACTGAAATAAAATATCAACTATACCAATGCTAACTTTCATAGTACCGTCTCTTATTCCCTGAAGTAAATTCTCCATTTTATGAGCAAGATCACTTAAATCATTCAAACCAACAAAGGCAGCTGAACTTTTTAAAGAATGTGCTGTCCTAAAAATATTATTTATTGTATCCTCATTATGAGGATTCTTCTCTAATTCTAAAAGATTTTGATTTAACTCCTGGAGTTGTTCATCTGCTTCCTCAAGAAATAGATCCTGATATTCACCAATAGTAAATGCCATATTTTACTCTCTCAAGCCTTTTGATTTATTATTCTAAAACAAAATCTTCTATGAAACTGTTTGATTTATATAACCAAAATATAATTATACAGTCTATGATTCTAAAACTGAGTCCATATCTAATATCAATTTTGATTCTGGGAAAAGGATGTTATTAAGATTTAATATAATAATTAATCTATCTTTTAACCTCCCTACCCCACTAAGAAACTCATCCGATACACCTTGGAAAAAACCTGTTGGCGAATCTATATTATTCAACGGAAGCCGAACAACCTGATGCACATTATCAACGATAAGTCCCACAAGTTTTCCATTTGTCTCAACAACAATAATCCTTGTTAAATCAGTAATATCCCCTTTGGGAAAATTAAACCTTTCTCTTACGTCAACTACAGGTATAACATTACCCCTTAAATTTATTACACCTTTAATAAATGATGGCACATTAGGAAGTCTGGTAATATCGCGCATAGTTAATATCTCATGGACAGTTAATATATCTATACCATATTCGATATCATTTAGTAAAAAGAAACTCACAAGTTGAATTAGCTCTTCCTCTCCAAAAGATTCCTCATCATCCTGAACCACTTCATCATTTACTGATATACTATTTTCTACCTCTGAAAAATAATTTGAACTCATACAGATCCATCCTATTATAAGATATACACCTTCGGTAAAAAAGGGTTCAAAATTCCGATACGCTAAAATATCATATAAATACTTATCTGTTACAAATTGTAATTTATACCATTGTACATTTCAAGAAATAAATAATATTTAAGTAGAAAAGTATTAACATAAAAATATAAATAATTTATCTCTCATAATAATATATTAAATCATTTGACAATATACATTGTTTAATATAAAATATATGTACTTATGGTGATAAACTATGATTTTATACCGCATATGAACGCAGATTCAAAAGGATTGGTAAGCTCAAACTGTTTTAAGAAATTAAATAGTTTGTTTTTAACCACGGATTAACACGGATGAAATACTGATTTTCCCTATAGAATTATGGTATTATTTTCATCCAGGACAATCTGTATATATCAGTGACTAATAATTTTAACAATGGAGTTTGCATTGCACTAGCTGATTTTCTACCATCATTCCTTTTGCAATCAGTTAGAACTTACAAGGATTGTGTATTCAAATGAACTTTTACAAACTAAACAAAATTTTATTTGGCTGTTTAGTTTCAATCGCTTAAAGTCTTCAAAAAAATAAAAAAATCTGTGTTTATCTGCGAAAATCTGCAGCAAAAATAGATGTATTATGTTATTTAAATAATAACTGCTTTATTTTTTATAATTTTTTTATTGATTTTATATACAATTTATCTATACTAGAATATAAAGTAAGTGTATATCAACTTGTGCCGAAAGAGCCTATCTAATAATTATCAAAAAAAAATTTTAAAATCAAAGGTATAAAACTATGGCAAAGGCATTACCAATACTCAAGGCATTTCTTCAGGAATCTATACCTCAAAATGGAGGATTTGTAATCTCATCTAATTACGATCCTAATTCAACATATGCCATATATGAAATTACGGCATATGCTATTGTTAAGGATATCAATAAAAACACAGAAGGATTACAATTTAATACTGATGGAAACAGGACTCATATACTAGTAGAACCTCCAACTTTCCCACAAAAATCTATGGATCCAACCTATAGAGAAGAGGGCAAGTCAATTCCATACAGGTTCTATGAGTTGGAAATCCTGAGCGGGAATAAAAAGGAAAGGGTGATGATCCCCAAAGAGCCCACAAGGCTGAATTCTTATTTTACAATTATAGATGCCCATGGTGAAAATTTTGCCTTCTTATTTTATCCCACAGAAGACGTATATCTCGCTATTAGAAAATTTATTGCTGACACGCTATATAACGACTGTGATGTTGATAAAAAATTAGCTATTGAGGCAGCTAAAACAGCGTTAGAAACTATAAAGAAATTTAACATCTGGAATAAATAACATCTCTATCAAACTACTTCAATAATAATGAATACTGACTATTTCCACGAAAAGGAGGTCATGATCATTTCCAATATTTCAACTTAACAAAATTCTGTTATAATATCTTTTTGAATGATTAAATGGATATATTATAATAATTTATTGACAGGATTGGAAGTTAATTTTATTAAAGATAAAAGTCAAACTCTTTAGTATTTAATTCAATAATATAAAATATACTATTTATATTATGTATATATATGATTCTGCTAAAAGTTTACATTATTATATAATAACAAAATTAACATATAGCTGAATAATTACTAATAAAGTAACATAATATTCAACTAAGGTGGTACAACTCTATAAAAATGACTTCAGATGACTCCCAGTCAAAAAGTAATAATCGAGATTGGAGAAAAAAATTAAACATTTTTTTTAAAAATAAATCTAAGACTTCCACTAATTTAGAATCATCCCAAAATCCTGCATTATTTCTAAAACATGATAATATCAAACAAGATATAGTAAAGGGCATTGTTGAACTAACTAAAAAAAATGCAAGAGAAATTATGATCCCTAGGGTGGATGTAAAGGCTATAAATTCAGATATTACCCAAAAATCCCTTCAAGAAATCATTAGCACTACCGGACACTCAATTTTCCCTGTTTATAAAGGAACAATTGATAATATAATAGGTATGTTTCAGGTAAAAGAGCTATTTAAAATAACTATCAATAAAAATCATAAAATTCAACTAAACAAAATTTTACAAAAACCAAACTTTATTCCAGAAACAATGCCTCTTGGTGATATCCTTCTAGAGTTTAAAAAAAATACAATAAATTTTGCAATCGTAGTTGATGAATATGGTGGTTTTAGTGGAATAATTACTTTAACAGATATCTTTGAGGAAATTGTTGGGGAAATAAATGATTATCTTAATGAGAAAGAACATGATCTTGAATTAGGAGATAATTCATACAAAATTGACTCAAGAATGAAGATTCCTGATTTTAACGAAGAAACAGGGTTAAATCTACCAACAGATAAATATGACACAATTGGCGGATTCGTTCTAGATATCTTTGGGAAAATACCTGAAAAGGATGAAACAATAGAATATAACAACCTTTCCTTCAAAATCAGTGATATAAAAGGTACTCGAATAGATCAAATAGATATAACAATTCTTGATAATAAGAACGATCAATAATGGAAATCCAGAAAAGCTCTGGCATAGTACTTTCATCAACTTCTTTTGGTGAAGCTGATAAGATAGCAATTATCTATACAAAAAACTATGGAAAACAGAAATTTATCTTTAAGGGTTTAAGAAAAAGTAAAAGAAGATCTATTACAGTATCTGAACCTGGTACAATAACCAATCTACAATACTATTTTCATGAAAATAGGAATTCATTCATAGTAAATGAATTTGATATATATAAACAATATTATGATATAAGAAATGATCTAAAAAAAATTATTACTCTCTATTATCTTCTTGAAATAGTTGAGAAAACAACAGGATACAATGATAAAAACAAACCAATTTTCAACTTAATTGCTGCAGGAATTGATACCCTCTCAAAAACTGAATATTCATTTCATCTTGCAGTTTTCTTTACCCTGCATCTGTTAGAACTTCATGGAATATTGCCGAACCTGCTTCAATGTAAGAAGTGTAAAAGAAGTGATTACAATAGTTTTTCACTGGATCATTCAGATTTTCTTCCAATTTGTAATAAATGTATGATATCGATAAAAAACAAAATATTATTCAGTAATAAAATTAAAGAATTTATTCTCCAAACCATGAACTGTAAGTTTATTTCAATTGAAAAAGCCATCTTCCCAGAAAAGGAAATAAAAAATCTACTTCTATATCTAACTCAATTTATAGAAAGCTACTTTCATATTAAAATAAAATCTAAAAGTATACTCTTTGCTGATTAAGCTTATAATGGTTTGTATATACGATTTAGGTAAGGAAGTGAACGAGAATTGAGGAGTGAAGTGAATATAGTAAATCGCTGCATAGTTAAAAGATTTTCTGCCCAAGCCATTCTCATTTTGCCCTGAATCCTCAACTGAAACCTTGAACCAGTCAGTAAGAAGCAAATAACTATACATCTTATAAAGAATTAACTA
>JAXHTB010000220.1:0-6435 GCA_034190185.1 Spirochaetota bacterium
CTATAAGTAGAGATAGAAAGGATTTTATCTCTGAATCAATATCGGTCTTGGGATAAAGCAGTTCTGGTTTATGTTTATCCAGTCCAAAGTCTTCGGGTTGAAATGTATATTTACCAATAATATTTTTATTTATTTCCACACAATATGTTGTTCCACAAACTGAAGCTTCGTCCATTCCTTTATCTGAGTTTTCAGCACTTCCATATAAAACAATTGCCCTTTTATATCCTATTTCTTTCATTACTTCTGCTACAGGCATTAACATTTTTTTACTATACACTCCTCGTACAGCAATCCTGGGAAGCGCAGGATTGGCAAGGGAGGCTGCTATATTTAATGTAGAGCCAAAGGATATCTGAGAGAGTACACGCCCAAGCGCAGAAGGATGAATTTGGGAACTCATTCCGTTAAAAAGGCCAATACCTGCTTTTTCAATACTTTCCTCAATAACCTTTATATTACAATCTACATCAACACCAAGGGCCTCTGCAATATCAACAGTTCCACAAAACGATGTAATAGCACGTGAACCATGACGTGCCATTTTAACTCCAGCAGCAGCTGCAATAATAGAAGCTGCTGTGCTGATATTAAATGTTTTTAACGAATCCATTCCAGTTCCACAATTTTCAACAAGATCGTCAGAATATAATGATGTCTTTAAAGTATCAATATTGTATATTGCTTCCCATGCTCCTGCAACCTCTTCAGCAGTTTCACCTTTTGCACTTAAAGCAGCCAAGAACGCTCCCTGTTGAAAGTCAGTAGTATGATTATTTAACACTACAGTAAATGCGTCTTTAATTTCTTCACGAGAATGATTTTTACAGTTAATTAAATCGTTGATTAAAGAACCAAATCGGCTGTTCTGTTCCATAGACAAAATTACTCCTAATAATTATAATTAGTAGTGTTTTAAACTTATAGCTTGAGGGAACAATATATTGCTAAAAAAAAGCTGAAAGATGTTGTAAGGAATTTCGAAAAAAATGGGCAATATATTAGCATCTCTTTAGCTAAAAAAAAATTGTATTTATAGCTATAAAGATACCTACTATGCCCAGCGGATTCGGTAGGTAAAGTGGCAATTTAGTCACCAGGCAGGCCTTCTGACTTATGGTTCATCCTACTCACCACGCCTTCCCAGCAGTGTTGCCAGTGGTTAAATGTGGTCTTCGTCCCCAAATACAGCAATGGCTGGTTTGTGATGGATTCTCACCATCTTTCCTTTTAAACTGTTAAGTATCTAGATTAATCAGTCACCTGGAGGCTAATTTTCTTAAATTTACTTAACTTAAAAAAATATTAATTATTTTACAACAATTTTTTTTCTTTAATGAAATTTTATTCTATTTATTAATAATAAATCTACAAAAATATTGACAGGATTGATAACATATTTTAAATTTTAATTGTATTAAAATTAATTTTAACATTTTGAAGTAGATAATAACTATTTTTTGCATAAAAATACTGATTCTTATAGCTCTCTCTTAATGATATATCAATATATTTGAGGATATAATTTATTATTATTAATAAATTCTTATAGGAGGTATTTTATGAAAAAATATTCATTATTTCTTAATTCCTTTCCGTTCTTAGTAATTATTTTTATTATTAGTTTTATTTTGATAATTACTCCATCCCTATATTCAAAGAAGATCAGGGGAGTTACAAATTCCACAATAACTATTGGATTAGTTTGCGATCAGACAGGCCCAATAGCTGATATCACCATCCCATTATCAAAAGGCGCAATAAATTATACCCGCCATGTCAACGATCAAGGTGGTTTTCATGGAAGGAAGATAAAATTAATTCTGGAAGATGACCGTTATTCAATTCCTGTCACTATTGCCGCATTCAAAAAGCTGGTTTTTAAGGATGGTATACTGGCTTTAATGGGGCCAGGATCGGTGGGAGGAACAAGAACCCTTATAAGACATATTAAGAAATTAAAGATTCCTACAATACCTCCAATTGCAGATAAGATACTAGTGTCTCCATTTAGAAAATATATCTTTCTTCCTGTCGATTTTTACGATGATGAGATTGGTGTAATATATGAGTACATTATGAGGGATATGAAGGCTGAAAAACCAAGGATTGCATTTGTTTATCCTGACGCTGAATCTGGAAAACTAAATATGAGATCAGCTAAAAAATGGGCAGGCTTCTATAAATTAAAGATCCATCTCGAGATTATTGGAATGGCTGCTCTTGAGGCATCTTCACAGGTATTAAGCCTGAAAAGATATAAGCCCACTCATCTCTTAATGCACCATACATCCCAAGGTGTGATTTTAATGCTAAGAGAGATGAGAAAGTTTCGCCTTGATATCCCTGTATTTGGGACATTCCCTGGATGCGTAGAGGAAACAGTGAGAATTGCTGGAAAGGCTTCAAAGAACTATATTGGTGCTCATGCTTTCAGCTCATGGTATGATAAAAGCTCAGGGATGGGGAAGTTAAGAGATATAACCCTAAAATATTATCCAGGAACAGAAAAACCCTACAGGAGCAAACAGTATACTGTTGGCTGGGTTACTGCTACTATTCTATGTGAAGGCATAAAGAGAAGTGGCAAGAACTTAAATGCAGAATCCCTTGTACAATCATTGGAGACTTTAAAAAATTTTGACACAAAAGGCCTATGCGGACCAATTACGTATACTTCTAAGAGTCATAAAGGATTGGATTATTGCAAACTTTTTAAGGCTGATCCTCCCACAGGTAAACTTCTACCTATCATAGATTGGAGAAAGCCGCCGGTTATTGCAAGTCAGTAATGAAACATCTTAAAAAATAAACAAGGATGATGGTTATGTAAAGATGAAGCCTATATTATATCGCTGTCATATATGGTAGGTCTAGGAAGGAATTGTGAATCGATTTTATATACTTTTTCTGAACCTTCATGAACTTAATTAAAATTATTAGATAAAATATTTTCTAATTTAATCATTAAAATATCTTTATCAGACAGATACTGCAGATTAAGGGTAATCATTCTGTGATTGATCCCATAATGATTACCCTTAATCCTTTACCCCTAGATGTAGATAGCTTCCTAATGTAATTATGATAAATAAAATTGTTGCTTATTATTCTTATTGCATATTTAATTGTATTTAAAAATCACAACACAGTTAAAGAACAATTTATATAAAAGGATCAGCAACATCTTTAGGATTTAATAATGCGAAAAATTGTTATTATATTTATAATTTTATCACTTTCATATTTGTTTTTTATAGATTCATCTTATGGGGCTATACACAATGCAGGGAAGTATCTAAGTGATAATGTTATTTCAAAAAAATTGAGTAATGGCATAACAGTACTCCTGTTAAATAGGGGATATTCTCAGACACTTGCGCTGAATATCTCCTTTAGGGTTGGATCTGTGGATGAGAGTTATAAAACTATTGGAATGGCTCATATGCTTGAGCATATGCTTTTCAAAGGAACTGATAAAATAGGAACTATAGACTATAATAAAGAAAAAAGGATATTAAACGAGATAGAACAGGTTGGAGAAAAATTGAATAATATTCGTCTCAGTAATCCCAAAGATAGAAATATCCCTAATTTGGAGAATAAGCTAAAAATTTTACAGAATAAACACAGAAAATTTGTTCAAAGCTCACCTTATGATAGAATTTATACTGCTATTGGCGGTGTAGGTTTTAATGCATCAACTTCACGGGATAGAACATCCTATGTAATCGAACTTCCTGCATCTCAATTGGAAGTCTGGGCGCAAGTTGAATCTGAGAGATTGCGAAATCCAGTTATGAGGGAATTTTATCTTGAGAAAGGCGCAGTTATGGAAGAGAGATTAATGCGTTATGAATCAGGCGGGACATCAAAGCTATATGAGAAATTTATTGCCACAGCTTTCCTTGCCCATCCCTACAGGCATCCTACAATAGGATGGAAATCGAATATTCAATTTTTTTCGATAAATCAGTTAAGGAATTTTTATAAGGAATATTATCGCCCTTCAGTTATGACTATTACTGTAGTAGGCAGACAAGATATTAAAAGGTCCTTGAAAATCCTGGAATCCTATTTCGGAAAGTTGCAGAAAAGGAATGAGCCTGAGAGAATAACAATTAAAGAACCTGAACAGCATGGAGAAAGGAGATTCGAGATATATTTTGATGCAAATCCATATCTAATAATTGGGTGGCACAAGCCGACTGTGCCATCAAGAGATGATTATGTCGCAGATGTTATTGAAGGGATACTTACCGGAGGCAAGGCATCAAGGCTTTATAAGAGGATTGTGTTAAAGAAAAAGATTGCCATATCTGTGGATGCTTGGAATGGATCACCAGGAGCAAGATATGATAATCTCCTAATAATTACTTCAGCGCCAAAATATCCGCATACACCCAAAGATGTGGAGAAAGAAATACTTAAGGAGATCGACAAGCTAAGGGAAGATGTAACTAAAGAGGAGATCGATAAAGTAATTAATAGAATTGAATCGTCCATGATATTCAGACTTGATTCTAATAGTGGAATATCTTATCTTTTAAATTATTATCAGTCAGTTTTTGAGGACTGGAAATATTTTATAGATTATTTAGATGTTATGAAAACTATAGATATTAAAGATATTCAAACATTCATTAATAGATATCTAACAAAGGAAAACAGAACTATTGGAACCCTTATAAAAAAAAATAGAAAATAAATAATAACTAACTATTAGGTTTATTAAGAATTATGATGAATAATGGAAAAGGATATAGAAGATTATTCTATCTTAACTGTTTGAGTATCGCTAAAATCAATATATGTAATTTATCGAAATTATATGGAATCAGCGCTATATTAAACAAAGTATGGTTTGTTTTATTTTGGACACCTGTTTTAACTCTTTATATTATTGTCAATAGCGCTAACTGGTACCATGCCTATGCAAAATCTAAAAGTACTACATCCCAAAATAGATTAAACTTACCTTCTGTTAAATCTTTTATGACTGATAATGGGATAAGGGCATTCTATATTGAGGATGAGTTACCTCAGTTGACCATTATTGTATCAGCGGGTTATGGGAAACTCTACGAGAATAGCAAGAATGCAGGCATTTCTGATCTAATTGCAAAGACCCTATCTCTTGCAGGGTCAAAGAACTTTCAAGGGGATTTATTACACGAAAAGGTTGAATCAATTGGGGGGAGATTGTCTATATCCTCATCGTGGGAGGAGATAGTTATATCTATAAGAGTATTAGAGCGGTATAGTGATATAGCCTTTGATATAGTAAAGGATCTGATTGAGAATCCAAATTTTGATGCTGATATAATAACAGATGCGAAATCGCATCTTTTGGAAGAGATTAGAAGGAAGAAGGACAGTCCCGAAGCGCTGGCCTTTGACAAGGCAAAGGAAATTGTTTTTAATGGCAATGGATATGGAGCAGTAGTCAAGGAGGATACAGTTAGTTCAATTACCAGATATCAAATGATCGATCTATGGAATAAGTATTTCAATGCTGGGAATATTGTTATTGGAATATCGAGTTCAATCAATTTCACTAAGATAAAGAATTATATTAAAACCTCATTAGGATCGACTAAAAAAGGAGATAGAATATTATATTCAAGTGATAGTATATCAATAGGAAAATCGATTGTCAAAAATTCTGGGAATATTTATCTAATCCCAAAAGATTTACCTCAAGCTACAATTGTATTAGGAACTGTAGCTCCGAAAATTAAGGATAAAAGAGTTTATCCACTTGAGATCATGAATTATATACTTGGTGGCGGCTCCTTTAATTCAAGATTGGTGAGAGAAATTAGAGTAAAGAGGGGATTGGCTTATTCTGTTCAATCAGTAATACGCTTTAGGTACAATACTGGCATTTTCCTCGCATTTGCACAGACCCGAAATGAAAAAGCTGGCGAGACTTTGGAGCTTATGCTTAATAATTTACAATTAATGGGGGAAAAGCAGATCACTCAAAAAGAGTTGAAGTGGGCAAAGGAATCAATTATTAACAGTTACATATTTAAATTTGACACACTTTCCAGTATATTAAGCAGGTTTTTATCTTTGAGCTATTACGGATTCTCAAGTGAATATCTTTTGGGATATCAGATGAAGATTGATAAAGTTAGCGCTGATGAAATACTTAAAAGCAATAAAGATCTATTAAGATATGGATTGATAAAGGTTATTGTAGGGAAAAAAGATCTTAAGAAGATGCTGAAGAAATATGGAGATGTAAAAATTGTAAATCCATGATTCTTAAAACTTATAAAGGATTAATATATATAACGAGAAAATTTTGCAGTTATAGTAAAGGTTCCTTTTTCTTCATAAAGCTTTATCGCTTATCTCTTGAATCCTTGACTCACAGAACCTTCCATATAAGCGATAAGCGACCAGTTGAAATCCCTTTTTGACAGA
>JAXHTB010000221.1:0-6392 GCA_034190185.1 Spirochaetota bacterium
TATATTATCAACATTGTAAGTTTTTTTCAGATAATCAATTATTTTATTAACCGCATTTCCCTTGCCAGTGTTTTTGCTAGACAGGTGATAGAATCTGCCCCCTTTTGTTATCTTAAGATCATGCTTTTCCAAAACTATGTTCGTTTCGTCTAGGTTTATAAACGTATCAGGATCAGAAGTAATAAAGGGGATTGACGATTCTCGTTTTTTTATCAACATAATGCTTTTATGAGGCAGTTTTGTTTTTTCAACTATCTCTTCAATATCCATCTCAAATAAGGTTGATATTGGAGATCTTATGATTTCCCTAAACATGTCCAGTTTTTCTTCTAATTCTGCAATGCCAAGGCCAACAATTTCAATCCTGTAATCAAAGGCAGGTTTATTCCCATGCTTAGGAAATGCAATGCCGCCACCATTTTCAAAGGCAAAGGGGCAGGAGAGCTGAAGTTCTTTTATAATCTGTTTCATCTCAGGGAGTGTCTTGCTTGATATCGGAATAAGATGAATATTCTGTTCTTTCAGAATATTGATTCCCTCTAGGGCATTTTCATAACTATATGTATAAAAATCTAGTATTGTGCCGTCAAGATCGGAGAATACAGCCTTCATTTTATAGCTCCATAATTAGATTTGATATATGTTGATATAAAAATATTATGATGAGTTATTTCTTTATAAGAATAAATTCAACCCTTCTGTTCCTTCTTCTGTTATCAGGATTTGTGTTTGGAAGAAATGGAGATATCTCTCCAATGCCTTTGTATGTTAATCTATTACTTTCTATGCCCTTTGAGATAAGATACTCCATAACCGCTTTTGATCTGTCTTCAGATAGTTTTCGATTATAGTCCTCATCTCCCTGATCACATGTATGCCCTTCAATCAGAACATTATAATTATTATATTTTTTTAATATTGTTGCTACTCTATTGAGCGAAGGAGGCTCTTTTCCCTTAAGATCGGCACTATTAATTATAAATTCAATATTGCTGATCATGATCTTCAATCCGTGTTCAGATACAACCACAAGCACATCTATAGGGAGTTTTATACCTTTATTTATAGAAAGGTTCCCAGTGGTATCAGTTGCGGAAAACTCAATATAATATTCTACCGCAGATTCAACAAGCTGATTATCATCGCCAATGCCATCCCATTTGATCTGTTCTGCTGGATCAAATCTGCCATGAAAGGTTTTAAAGGGATCACCTGAAGGAGAATAAATAACAATATTCCATTCTTTTACTCCGAATCTATCATTTGCCTTTGGAGAAATTGTAAGTATATCGTTTTTTCCATCGCTATCAGGAGAAAAAAGTGAGGGGGTATATTTTAGAGATATTTCAGGAGGAGAGCTGTCGAATATAATCTCTTTCTTAAAAGAATCTGGTGTATTACCGCTATCGAATTCTGTGCTCAATTGAAAGTAATACTTACCATCTATTAGTTTATCTCCTTTGTCATCCAGAGCGTTCCATGTAATAAGTTTTGAGAGCTTTCCCATTTTTTCGATAGATCTAATTATTTCTCTATTTTCGTTTTCAATAGTAATTTTCCATTTCAATAATCCTTTAGAATTTGAAAGGTGAGTGAAGAAATTTATTGAGTTATGTTTATTATAAGAAAAATATTCATTAGATGATGTAATATCTGCTGACTCATATTTCCGTGTTAGAGATATCCCTTTTTTTATCAACTGTGTTCTGTTTCCTGCTTTATCCTGAGATTCAATAAAGAAATTGTATAGTCCTTCAGACGCATCTTCATCATTGTCATCCTTTCCGTTCCAAATAATCTTTTCTGGGATATTATCCCCTTTCCATTTATAGGATTTGATTATTTCACCTTTGGTATTTTTTAAAAAGCCCATCCATTCATCATCTACAGATGTGGAAATATCCAGTTCTATTATCAAATTATCTTTCTGATCATCTCCATTAGGCGAGAAAAGAACATAATCGGTCTTCAATTTTACCTTTGGTGGAGTGTTATCTATATAAATAACACCAGTTTTTGCTTTCGATATATTATCTCTTTCATCCCAGACAACAAAGGAATATCTGTAGGTTCCATCAGGCGCATTTGTTCCTCTTGAACTTGTTCCATCCCAAAGTATTGTTTCAGGTACAACCATAGACTCTTTTTTTTGCCATATTTTTTTTACAAGATTTTCAAGGTTAAAATCCTCATCAATTTCTCTTTTTGATGACCTGAATTCCCTTACTATTTCCTTTTTTGAGTTGGCAATTTGCAATTTCCAATCCTTGATTCTGCTTTTATCACTGACTTTAAGATTGAAGAAAACAAAATCCTGTCTTCCATCATAGTTTGGGGATATATATTTTTCTGTTGCAATAATTTCTGTTGCAGGGGATTCCCTGTCGAGATCACCGTATCTAAGATTTAATCCAAGATAGTGAATAAAGTCTATTCCGCTGTAGTGTACAAGAGAGTAATTGATATCACTGTCAAATTTGTCATGTTTAAATCTATATCCAAAACCTAGGGTATAGTCCCCATATTTATAGGATTGAGGTATTGTAAATCCTGCTCTCGCAATATATCTATTATGAAATATGCTTTCTAATCCAAATTTAACAGGAAGGTCTTCATATTTATGTATTGCGGTGATTTCATTAAAAAATCCGATGTCAATTTTTTTACTTCGATAAAAAAGGAAATCGTATCCTGCTGATATCTGATTAAGATCTGCGAAATCATCATTTTTGCCTGATGGAATCCCAAGATTTATTGTTAATCCTGCATGGGGTTTAAATAGTCCAAATCCGCCTGAAATGCTTTTTTGAAAATTTATGTTGTATATTGAGCCTAATGAAATGCCTATGTAGTTTAGATTATCAGATGAGTCAGAACCGTAAAAGAGATTAAGCGATGCACCCATCATAAGTCTGTCAGTGAAATTTTTCGCTCCCCCTAAATTGATAAGAAATCCCTTTTCAATATCATTTGGATTTGATGAGATGTTTAAGAATCTTAGCGAGGCGCCAATTACTCCATATGATGTGGGTACTGCAGCAGAAATATTTGTATCAGTATAGTCTAAATCAATAGTACCATACTGTAACCCAATGTCTATACGCTCAGATGCCGCAATAGATGCAGGATTAAGGTAGAATAGGTCTGCACCAAGGGAGGATACACCTGTGCCTCCTCTACCAAGTGATATTGCAGAACTACCGTAAAGCAAAATGTTTGTTCCGCTATCCTTTTTTGCGGATAGAGGATTAGATAAAGTTATAATTATTAATATTGAGATTAGAATATGATTTTTATTCATATATGGTTTCCTCAGTAATATGCATTGGCTTTAGGATTTATAATACCTATTGATATATTATATAAAATTTGTATAAATAACTGACATTTCATATATTTATTTTCAATTGATAGTTAACATCATAAAGATGCAAAATGAATGTTAACATTTCAAGTGATTTTTTATTATGATCTTTATTGGGTAGATTTTAATAAATTTGTAGAATAAAAAGGTATACATTATAGTATTAACGTCAATATTTTAAAGATTCTCATATAATAATAAGTAAAGGATATTATTTTTTTCTTGACAGTTTTTCAGGATGTTTAGCAAAATATAAAAATAGTGGATATTAGTTTGTTAATTATTCCTTCCTGCTGAAGACGGTTAGGATAATAATATTTAGAAATTTCCTTCATTTAGTAGCTTTAACAATTTCATATTGCTATATCTTTGTGTTAATACATATAAATAATCTGTTTTATATGCTTTTGAGGCTAATGATATAAGTCGTTTGTTCTATAATATATTATTATCAAATATTTAGTAAAAAACAAGATGGATTATAATTGATCTGTCTTTTATATATCTGCTGATATAAAAACTACTTATGTAATAATTAGCCATCTTTAACTTATTATAATTATTTACTGTAATCGGCTGAAATCACACCAAAAATGCTATAATTGACTTTATTAAGGAATTTCAATAATGATTCCTCTTAAATATCTATATCCATACGATATCAGAGTAACAAAAAATTATTGTATATAGAAGCATCGCAAGATTGTTGCATCTATTTAAAGTAGAAATTCTGGGGGAAATATGAGTTGGAAGGAAGAGTATGAAAGTAAGATAACATCTGCTGAGGAAGCAGTGAAGGTTATAAAAAACGGAGATTCTGTGGCATTTGCATATGGTACAGAGTCGCGTTCCCTAGGATTAGCCCTGCAGAACAGGGCAAAGGAGCTCAAAGATGTAAGATTATTTATGCCTGCACCTGGTAGAAGATTTGATTGGTACGATGCTGGATATGAAGATAATTTTAATATACAGGTCGCGCATATTCTGCCTGTTGTACAAAAAATGATGAATGAGAAGAGGGGAGATTTCCTTGTTGGATCCATGCTTTGGGCTCACGATATTGAAGACATTGGAAAAACAGATGTGCTTATAGCACAGCTTTCCTCACCTGATAAGAATGGATTCTGTAGTTTTGGTTCAGCTCTTTGGGACAAAAAGCAGGCTGTCAGAGATGCTAAAATAGTTCTTGCTGAGGTTAATCAACACTATATAAGGACTTACGGTGATAATTATGTTCATGTTTCTGAACTCGATTATATTGTTGAACATGTTCCATCAGGTAGAAAACCTGGCGCTACTGATATGCTTGGCAGGGAGAATGTTGGGCCTTCTGATATTGTTAAGAATATAGCCGATCATGTATCAACGCTTATTAGAGATGGGGATTGCATTGAAATAGGAGTTGGAGGTGCTGCTGAGTGGATACCGAGGCTTGGTGTATTTGATGATAAGAACGATATAGGTGTTCATGCAGAGAATTTACCTCCAGGGATTGTAGATCTGGTTCGTAAAGGTGTTATTACTGGAAGGTTAAAGAATAACCATAAGGGGAAGGTGGTATCAACAGCCTGTGGTGGCAGCGGAAAGGGAGATATGGATTATATAAATATGAATCCATTGTTTGAGCTTTATGAATCAAAATATATTTTAGATACTAGAACAATTGCAGCAAATGACAATGTTATAGCAATAAACAGCGCCTTATCAGTAGATCTCACTGGTCAGATAGCAGCAGAATCGTTGGGTCACAAGATGCTTAGCAGCACTGGAGGTCAGTTAGCCTTTGCTATTGGTGCTGCTTTGTCAAAGGGTGGACGCTGTATAAATGTTCTTCCGTCTGCAGCTAAAGGAGGTACTGTTTCTCGTATAGTATCAGCTTTTGAAGCTGGAACAGTGATCTCAGTGCCCAGAACTCTAGCGGATATTGTTGTTACAGAATTCGGTGTTGCTAAATTAAAGGGTAAAACCCAGAGGCAAAGGACTCAGGAACTAATTGCAGTGGCTCATCCAGATTTTAGAGCAGAACTGCAAAAGGAAGCTAAAAAGTTATATTTTTCTTGAGTATAAATAATCCTGAAGCTTTGTATTTTATAGTACTATTGTATTAATCAGGAATTTATTATATTTACATAATATTATCCTTGTCTTATAATGTCGAAGGAATTTATCTTGGTGTAATAATTGTAAAGCACTTAAAAAAAATTAATTTTATAAAGAGGAGGAGTTGATTATGGACTATAAGTACATAATTTACGAAAAGAAGGATGCAATATCTAAAATTACATTAAACAGGCCTGATAACCTCAACGCTATGGACTTCCCAGGTGATGGTGGTATATATGATCAGTTTATGGATGCTTTAGATGTTGCTGCAAGCGATGATGATATTAAAGTCACAATTATAAAGGCAAATGGTCGCTCCTTCTGCGCCGGTCACGATCTTTCTAGAATATATAAGGTATATGAAGAGCAGGATCCTGAGCCTGGAAAACGCAGACCAAGTCAACGTGCAAGATTAAGAATCGATAGGAAGTGGCTTGAAGGACACCAAAAGCTTTTACTTTTCCCTAAGATCACGATTGCACAGGTTCATGGGCATTGTATTGGCGAAGGTGCAATAATTGCAGAAATGAGCGACATCTCAATAGTTGCAGATGACGCGCATATCAGTCATGCAGAGCAGAGACTAGGCTTTGCAGGAAGCGGGATCAATCTCATTCCCCTCTTCCAGATGCTTGGATATAAAAGAGCAAGATGGATGTGCCTCTCCGGTGACTCTATGAATGGCACAGAGGCTGAAAGAGTAGGTTGGGCAACTAAGAGCGTTCCCTTTGATAAATTAGAAGAAAATGTTAATGAGGTTGCAGAGAGAATGCTTCTGTTGCCAAAAGATGGAATTATGATAGGGAAAGCATCAAATCAGTGGATCCTGGATATCCTTGGATATAATGCTGGTCTGTCTCACGCTTATATTACTCATACACTTTTTACAAATCTAAGATTTGAATCTAATGAATATAATTTTGTA
>JAXHTB010000222.1:0-6373 GCA_034190185.1 Spirochaetota bacterium
TTCATCATATCCAGCAGGATCAAAAGACTGCAGCCCTCCGAGTACACATGCTAGGGATTCTAAAGTAACCCTTGCTACATTGTTGACAGGCTGCTGTTTAGTTAATGAGTTTCCTGATGTATGAACAGAAAGATATAATCTACAGGAATTAGGCTTTTGAGCGCCATATTTTTCTTTCATCAATTTTGCCCATACCCTTCTGGCAGCCCTGAATTTGCAAATCTCTTCAAAGAAATCCATGTCGCAAGCGCATCCAAAAACATTAACTCTGGAGGCAAATTCATCTACATGGTAGCCTCTATTGATCATCCTTTCAATGTATTCCTGCATGATAGCGATTGTAAATGCCATTTCCTGGATAGCGTTTGCCCCTTTCTCATGCATATCATAAGCATTTGGAGCTATTGGATGCCATCTTGGAGTATTTTTTATGGAATACTCAATTACATCCGTTGCCAACTTAGCAGCAAGGTCAAGTGGTTTGGCATTGGTTTCATACATGCTGTATACAAGATGAATCGGTTCATTCAGGATAGATCCGCTGATTTTTGTCAGATCGTATCCCATATCCTCAGCATAAGCAATAAAGGCTGCATATACTACTGTAGCAGCCATTGATGGATTGTTAAAAGAAACGCTGACATCCTCTAGGGAAATCCCTTCAAAAAGGTCGTTCATGTCATCAAGGCAAGCAATGGATACACCGCTAACTCCTGCATATCCTTTTGCAAGAGGGTGATCCGGATCGATACCCTGATGAGTTATAGTATCCCCGAAGCAATACAATCCTGATGCGCCTTTTTCAAGTAAGTATTTATATCTTTTATTTGTATCTGCAGTTTCCCCAAGACCTGTGAACACTCTTCTTGTCCACAATTTGCCGCGATACATGTTTTCCCAAATTCCCCTTGTAAATGGATATTCACCAGGAGAGGATATATCATTCTCGTAATTGAGGTCATGTACATCGTCTGGGCCATAAACTTCTTTTACAGGAATTCCTGATGATGTTGTAGTAATAGGACAACCATCGAAACGCCTGGTTGACTTAATCTTTTCTTTTGTAGTTTCCATAATATCCTCCATTCATTTACCTTGGGCTTATAAAAAATATGTAAGGATCGAAAGAATAGCTGTAGATACTTATGTAATATTATTGTTTTATAGCCCTTCTTTGTTCTACTTCCTTTTGAACGAATTCAACAATATCTTTTGTTGGGGTTCCCGGAAGAAAAACACCTGTTACACCAATTTCATTAAGTTGCGGAATTTCATTTGGATGAATTATCCCGCCTATAACACTTACAATATGATCTAAATTAGCTTCTTTAAGTTTGTTAATGAATTTTGTCATGATCTCAATATGTCCACCGCAAAGGAAGCTTAATCCAATAACCTCTGCATCCTCTTGAACAAGAGTATTTATTACTCCATCTATCCTCTGCCCTGTCCCTAAATAGACAACCTCCATTCCTGCATTACGCATAGCATCAGTTACGGAAATTATACCTCTATAATGATCATCTAACCCAATCTTGCCAGTAACAACCTTTATTTTTTTCATTATTTGCTCCCCTAAATATTAAAATGGATATTCTCTTTCACCTGCCCAGTCGTATTCCATACCGTCAGCCATACGTAACATACCAATTATTTCAGGATAAGTTGCTTCAGCCTCTAGAGCCTCGAATACATAAGGTACTAAATCGTCTTCTGTCTCCTCTGCTGCATGACGGAGATCTTCTAAAATTCTTTTTAATTTTGGAATATTTCGATTTTTCTTATAATCTTGATATTCTTTAAGATATTCCTCAACATCTGATCTGTCTGGTGCATATACTTCAGGTTGAAAATCTTCTTCAGGTGGTATGGTATAGCAATTTACTCCAACAACGGCTCTTTCCCCGTTTTCGACCTTCCTTTGCATATCCAGAAGTGATTCTGATAATTGGTCTATGACCCAGCCGCTAGTTAAAGCCTTGATCCATCCGCCCATTTCTTCAATTTTATAATACATATCTAGAATCTGTTTTTCTAGTTCGCTGGTTAGCCATTCAACATAATGTGATCCAGCTAATGGGTCAGCAACCTTTGTTACTCCAGATTCGTACCTGATAACCTGTTGAGATCTTATTGCAACCATAACAGCTTCTTCTGTTGGTGTTGCCCAACCTTCATCATAAGATGGATTCTGTATCCCAAGACATCCTCCTAGAACTGCTGCAAGTGATCCAAGGGTTCCTCTGGCGATATTTACCAATGGCTGTTGCCGAGTGAAATTATATCCAGAAACGTCAATATGAAATCTCATCTGCATAGCCTTAGGGTCTGTTGTTCCAAATTTTTCTTTTAATGTTTTTGCCCAAACTCTTCTTCCGGCTCTCATCTTTGCAATCTCTTCAAAGAAATCCCTGTCAGATGCGATAACAGGACTTAACTGACGTGCAGTTGTGTCAGCATCAATTCCTCTTCTTTGCATTTCTCTAATGATCTCATCGCGAATAGCAAGGGTAAAGGCTATCTCATGAATTGCATTTCCTCCAGCCTCGCGGAAATCATAAGAGCTAGTATACCAGACATTCCATTTCGGCATATTTTTTAATGCATACTCCATGAAATCGTTGCTCCATCTTCCGCATGAAGAGAAGCGTTTGTTAGCCCATAGCCAGTCCATTTTACTTGGAAGAACAGAGGGCCCATAATAGAATATCCCACCGCCTACACCTCTTAATTTGCTTATATCGCAGCCACGCTTTTTGGCGGTCAGAATATATGACTGCCATACATCCGGATAGAAGGCATCGCATGAGAGACTCAATTGTTCTAATGGTAATCCCTCGCTTAATACTTCAACATCTTTAAGGGTATGCAGGGTTACACCAGTTACTCCTAACTGTCCTTCTGCATAGGATTGGTCCGGTTCAATTCCGTACATAGTTGGTCCATCTATCTCCCAGTTCAGCGCTCCCTGTCCAATATTTAGCAGGTAATGGCATCTTTTATTAAAGGCTTTCGGCGTAGAGAGACCAGATATTTCACGGATATTCCACAGCTTACCTCTATACATTTGGGGATGATGACCTCTTGTAAATGGAAATTCTCCAGGAAGCCCGATATCTTTTTCATAATCGATATGAGCAACATCATCAGGTGTATATACTGCTTTTACTGGGATGCCCGATACAGTATCGAAATTATCGTCAGTTTTTTCCCGATATTTTTTTGCAAGTTCCTCATCTTTTATCATAATTGTCTCCTGATCTAATTATTATTTTCATAATAGTTCGCCAAACAGGCACAAGGTTAAGATATATGTTAAAAATGTTATTTGAAAAATAGAAGGTTTATATAAGCTGACTGAAGATGTAAATTGCATCTTTAATTCTAGGTTAGACCTTAGTTTTCTAGAAATAGTTGAGCTTTATATATTAACAACATTATTAAATGATCTTAGTAATTAGTACCTATATGGTGAACTATTACTTTTTATCAAAATGATTAACTAATTTAATATTTACAGAAATCAATCGACATTCAAACATATCAAATTTTAATTTTTATATAGATAATACAAAAAATAAGATTGTATAGTAACAAGTACCTAATATTTTTAATTAAAATTTGAATTATAAGTATAAAAAAAATACTATATTTGATTGAATTTCAATTGTTATTTCACTTTACATTTTTTAAGTCTATATTACAATCGTCAACCAATTTTATATAAAGTCAACATTTTTTCATTTATTTGTTTAATATAATCTTTTTTACTATAAGTTAATAATTTAAATGAAAAAGCACTTCATTTCAATATTATAAAAAAACATTAAATGAACTTATAATATTAAGATATAATATTTTGAGGTAATGGAATCAATTACAAAAGGAAATTTAAATGCAGGAATTTCGATAAATTACATGGACCTAATTTATCGAAATATTCAACTAGCGGCAAAAAGAGCTATAGAGGTCTTATTTTACAGTTATGCGATATAGTTACTTTATTGGCCGTCCCATCCAGCAATTCTAGCCAGCATATACCAGAAGGCCTGCCCTTTAATCTCAGCATGTTCCAAGGTTGTATGATAGTAGGTGATATTATAGTTACCCCAGCCTAAGGGATTCATATTTCCTGGACCACCCATATAGGATACTGGGAATGAGATTTCTCTAAGTTCGCTATCATGTGTCTCATCGCTATAGCGAATATATGCGCTTCTATTTGGCTCTTTTATCCAATTATCGCTATTTGGATCAAAATCGCTATTTATATCAACAGGACAATAAATATCCAGATCTGCAAAATCATATAGAACGCAATTATTCTCTCTGCAATGAGCGCGTATTCTCTCATTGTTTAGATGCGCCCGCGCTTGTTTCTCATCCAAATTGCTGCCACCCATATCGGTATCATCATCTCTGTATTGTGTATTTGTTGTGAAATAAACAAAGGTTATTTTTCTATCATTCGTGCCATTATATCTTTCTTCAAGATTGGTCATAGCTCTTAAGTATCCATCCACATATACAGAATTAGCGCCCTGATTAGTGAGATGTAATTCACCACACCATTCAATACCAGCAACATTGATCTCAGTATGTGAATCAAGATAGTTTTCAATTGGATAAGGACGCGTATCCCATGCAGGCACATCAGATGATCCACCGAAATACTCATGGGGCTCAATGCCTGGATCAGATCCTATATAGCGAACAAGATCCAATCTTGAATCATTAGAGCTAGGGGTATCATTATCTGGGGAATAATAATCCCAATTGCCTTCCCCATTATTATCTACTTCCTCAAGACCTTTACTATATATCTGTGAAGCGTGAGATCTCCCGCAATAATGAACACTTAGTTCTTCTTTTACCTTAACAACATATTCAGCAGGTATATAAGATAATTTTGTGCAGGTATGATCTATTATAATCGCTTCAGTTGGTTGAGGTGCAGAAGGTGTGGTTGCGCTGACTTCATTGGAATAGTCAGAATAACCAACATCATTATGCGCTCTTACTCTGTATGTATATGTAGTTTCAGGAGTCACATCTGTATCACAAAAGTACTCTACATTCGGGGAGGATATGTAGATCTCAACAAAACTGCCATCAGAGATTTTTCTTTCGAGCCTAAATTCCTCCTCATTATCTGAATTATCCTGCCAGGAGAGGTCGATTTGGTCATAGGTTACAGACGGGGCCATTAGATTACTCGGCGCCTCGGGCGTTTCTGTTGGTTCAGGTGCTGTATTTTCAGCAACTACGTTGCACACCTGAAAAGAATAATCCGCATCTGCCCATAAACCCCAGTTATCCAGCTTTGTGACATCGCTCTGCTCTGTCCGAAAGGCATAGTCTGTTGCGATCGTCTGCTCGGATGAGCCTGACGGAGTCACATACACGCTGTAGGTATGGCTCAGCACGTCAATTGTCAGGTGAAATTGATAACTAACACCGGCTGAATATGGAACATTCTCATCAGCTTCGTATAAATCTCCATTGCGGGCATCGATCATTCCTGTTTCATTAAAACGAACGAGAACAGCATAATCTGTAAACCCTGTACCTTCACCACCCGAGAGGCCAAAAATTCCGTCCATATTATCGCTTTCCGGTTTCCCTTCAAAATCTATTGTAAAATTTCCTTCATAGATTTCTGATAAAGAGTAATTTTGCCATAGCAGATCGCTCTCAGTACAGTTTTGTTCTGGATAAACCACAACCTCATTTGAATAGTCAGAATAACCAACATCATTATACGCTCTTACCCTGTATGTATTTGTAGTTTCAAGAGTTACATATGTCTCATTATAGGACACTGCATTTGGGGATAATTCGCAGATCTCAAAAAAACTGCTGTCAGAGATTTTTTTTTCAATTTTAAATCCTTCCTCATTATCTGAATTATCCTGCCAGGTGAGGTTGATTTGATTATAGGTTACAAACTGGACTGTAAGATTACTCGGCGCCTCGGGCGTTTCTGCAGAAGGTGTGATTGCGCTAACCTCATTTGAATAATTGGAATAGCCAACATCATTATGCGCTCTTACCCTGTATGTATATGTAGTTTCAGGAGTCACATCTGTATCACTGTAAGACTCTGCATTTATGGATGATTCGCAGATCTCAACAAAATTGCCGTCAGAGATTTTTTTTTCAAGCCTAAAATCCTCTTCATTATCTGAATTATCCTGCCATGAAAGAGTAACCAGGCTCGAGGAAACCGCTTCTGCAGTAAGTTCTGTCGGAGGATCCGGAAGCGAGTGTTTAGTAATACTACCGCAATCCCAATATAATGATATTGATAAAAAGCAGAGCATAAAGATAATGATATGAGAGGAAATCCATTCACTTATAGATATTATCGAAA
>JAXHTB010000223.1:0-6355 GCA_034190185.1 Spirochaetota bacterium
CGATTTTTTACTGATTTTTTACTGCTGAACCTCAAAAAAGGAGAGGAGATCAATATTTACCTGTTCTTGTCGGTTTTTCTTCGCATTATTATCTGCTTTGCTCTGCAAAAACGTTTAAGATCAGAATAATTCAAAATAATAAAATTGTATAAAAAAAACACAAATATATATATGATCGGTATCTGCGGGATTGCCATGGGCACTCTTGCGTGTATGCTAAAAAAGAAGGGCTTTAATGTATCAGGTTCAGACCTGAATATATATCCCCCGATGAGCGATATGTTGAACGCATGGGGAATAAATATAAATATTGGATATAATAAGAATAATGTTAAAAATGCTGATCTTATCATTATTGGCAATGCAGTAAGCAGAGGTAATGTTGAGGTTGAATATGTTTTAAACAACGGTATGCCTTATCTTTCTATGGCTGGAGCTCTTTATGCTTTTTTTCTGAAAGATAAGGATGTAATATCTGTTTCAGGAACTCATGGCAAGACTACAACATCAGCTTTGATTGCTCATATTCTTGAATATAGCGGTTATACACCCTCTTTCTTCATCGGAGGTGTGTTGAATGATTATGATGCGAATTATAAATTAGGTAGTGGAGATTACTTTGTTGTTGAGGGTGATGAGTATGATTCAGCATTTTTTGAGAAAATACCAAAATTTATCCTTTACAGGCCGCATCATCTTATTTTAACCTCTCTTGAGTTTGATCATGCTGATATATATAACAGCATTGATGAGGTTGAGCTATGGTTTAAGAGGCTTGTTAATATTATACCGTCAAATGGCAAAATAGTTTTTTCTGGTGAATATCCTGCTCTTTATAAGGTTGCAGAAAGATCTCTCTCTGAGCATCATTCCTTTGGAAAAGATGGATGCGATTTTAAAAATGAGTTCCTGGGATTTTCTGGAGATTTTTCAAAGCTTCAAATATCATCAAAAGACTATGGGGATTTAAAATTAGAAACAAGATTATTTGGAGAATACAATTTTTTAAATATAACTGCTGCTGTTTCTATGGCTTTGATGCTTGGAGTAAATAAATTAAATATCCAAAGAGCAGTGGCTTCCTTCAGTGGTGTTAAGAGACGTCAGGAGCTTATCTATAATAGTGATAAAATAAAGATATTTGAGGATTTTGCGCATCATCCAACAGCAATAAGATCAGTTATTAAGGGGATGAGAGCACGCTATCCTAATTCCTGTATATGGGCAATCTATGAGCCTAGGTCTGCTACAAGCAGAAGGAATGTTTTTCAGAATGAACTATCTTCATCATTTAAGGATGCAGATAGAGTAGTCATAAAATCACCCTATATGCTTTCTTCAATTCCTGAAAAAGATAGGATAGATATTAATGAAGTATTGAACATTATGATCAAAAAGGGCATGAATGCTCGTCTATTTGATCATGTTGATGACATTGTCAACTATGTATTTGAGGAGATCAATATTGAAAGTGAGAATCTGGTTGTAATAATGTCAAATGGCGGATTTGATGATATATATAATAAGATGAGTATGCAGGCTTCTGATCTTGTCAATCTATAAATGATTCCAGTATCTAATAATAAGGCTATTTTAAATGCCCAAATCTTTGTATTAATATTGATTTTGTAATAGTATTTGAATGCATATCGATGAGATAAAAGATGTCTATTTTTCTATTAAAAATGAGATAGAAGAAAGAATTTCTGAATTTGAGAGATTGTGGTGTTATGCTAGTGATGAGGATATTTTTGCTGAACTGCTGTTCTGTATTCTCACTCCTCAATCAAGGGCAACTTCATGCTGGTTGGTTGTGGAGAATTTAATTAAGAAAGACTTGCTGACAAAAGGATGCAGTCAGGAAATTTGCAGAGAGTTGAATATTGTAAGATTTAAAAATAGAAAGACCGAGTATATTCTTGCAGCCCGAGAACAGTTTATTCAATCCGGTATAATAAGGATTAAAAGTATTCTTGATGATTTTTCTGATGTTTTCAGCAAGAGAGAATATTTGGTAAAAAATGTAAAGGGATTTGGATATAAAGAGGCAAGTCATTTTCTAAGAAATATAGGATTCGGGAGGGATATCGCAATTCTTGACAGACATATATTAAAGAATCTGAAAAATCAGGATGTCATTGGAGAAGCGCCAGCGTCAATTTCCAGAAAATTATACCTTAACATAGAGAATAGTATGAGGGGGTTTGCTTTAGAAATAGATATACCCCTGGATCACCTTGATCTGTTGTTTTGGTATATTGAGGTCGGGAAGATTTTTAAATAGATAAAAATAGGTGGATAAAGTGATTAAAAATGATATTGAATTATTAAAAAGGGGTGTTGAGGAGATTATACCCCTGGATGAGTTTGATAAGAAGATAGAATTATCAGACAGAGAAAATAAACCTTTGATTATTAAAGCTGGTTTTGACCCAACTGCGCCAGATATTCATCTTGGACATACTGTATTGCTTAGGAAGATGAGGCATTTTCAGAATATAGGACATAATGTGATATTTCTGATTGGTGATTTTACTGGAATGATTGGTGATCCCAGCGGAAAAACAGAGATGAGAAGGAGATTATCCAAGGACGAGGTTATTGAGAATGCTGAAACATATAAAAAACAGGTGTTTAAGATCCTTGATCCGGAAAAGACAATAATCGATTTTAATTCAAGATGGTGTGAACAGATGAGTTTCACTGAAGTACTTGAGTTAGCTGCAAAGTATAATGTTGCCAGGATGCTGGAACGTGATGACTTTTCTAATAGATACAAAGAGGGGAAACCTATAACTATTATGGAGTTTTTATATCCCCTTGTTCAGGGTTATGATTCAGTTGCATTAAAGGCTGATATTGAACTTGGAGGGACAGATCAAAAGTTTAATCTTTTAGTGGGAAGAGATATTCAGAAGGAGTATGGAATGTCACAACAGGTAATTATGACATTGCCTTTACTTGTAGGCCTAGATGGCGTTCAGAAGATGAGCAAGTCCTTAAACAATTATATCGGAATAAATGAGCCCCCAAAGGAGATCTTCGGGAAGGTTATGTCTATTTCTGATGAACTGATGTTTAATTATTTCAAGCTTGTAACCGATGTTCCAATGGATAAAGTGGATTCATTTAGAGCTGGAATTAAAGATGAAAGCCTTCATCCTAGAGATGTTAAGGTGAGACTTGCAAAGGAGATATGTGCTCAGTTTTATGATGAGAAAACAGCAGATAAGGCTGAGGCAGAGTTCAATCAGATATTTGTAAAAAAAGATCTACCTGATGATATTGAGGAATATTGTATCCCTGAAGATGAGAAAAAGGATGGGAAAATTTGGATTATTAAGGCGCTTGTGCTTACTGGTATGGCTAAGACTAATGGAGAGGCGCGAAGATTGATAAAGGGTGGAGGTGTTTCTATTGATGATGATCGTATTATTGATGACTCTAGTGAGATACTTCTGCCTGTTGATAGCATTTTGAAAGTAGGGAAGAGAAGATTTGTTAGGATCAAGGGATAGAATTTCTTTTAAGTAATTGCTATCTTTTAGTTATTATTAGACTTTTTATTACTGAAATATATCTTTAATCAACACGCTTAATATTAAAAATATAGATGTATTCTAGTAACCAATCAAAGGTAAATATGTCATATGATAAAGACTTGGATATAATAGACAAGGTATTGTCTGGCGATGTTGATCATTTTTCTGCCATTATTGAAAAGTATAGGAATATGGTTTTTCGTTATGCCTTTTCCCGTGTTGGGCATTATGAAGAGGCACTAGATATAACTCAGGATATCTTTCTTATGACCTTCGAAGCATTAAACTCCTTTCGTAGAGAGTCGAAATTTTCAACATGGCTTTATAGCATTATGGTAAATTATTGTATAAACTATAAAAAAAGAAGGGATAGATACTCCTTCATTTCATTAAATAGAGAAAATGGCGACAATGAATTTGAATTACAACTACGTGATGAAAAATATAATCTTGAAGAAGAGGTAGTAAACAGTGATTCATTAAGAATAATCATGGATGAACTTTATGAATTACCTGATGATTATAAAGATATCTTAATATTAAGAGATGTCGAGGGACTGTCCTATAATGAGATAGCAGATATACTTAAGATTAATTTATCGAATGTAAAGGTTAGAATTCACAGGGGCAGATCTTTATTAAAAAAAAGGATTTTTGAAAGAGGGTTGTTATGAAAGGAGAGCATATATCATTTAACATTTTATCTGATCTGCATGATGATACTCTCTCTTCTGAAGAGAAAGATGCTGTAATGAATCATTTAAAGGAGTGTCCCATCTGTAATAAAGAATATGATGAACTGAAAAATCTAACGAGAATGCTTTCGGATTTGAAGTATTTAGGAATGAGTTCAGCAAGCAAATTTACTTATAAAACAGTTCAGCGGATAAGGAGAGTAAAAAGAAGAGATCGTTTACGTCGACTTGCATATACTGCAGCTGTTGCTGCTTCAATTGTTTTTATTGCTGGAATGGCATTTTTATATTATGATTCCTTGAATACGAATTATAATAGCAAGGAACTTTTGACAAGAAACAGCGACAATTATATTGATGAAGATATAGATGAAGAAAATGAGTATTCTTATGTCAAGTATTCTAAATATCAAAATTCTAGATATAAAATCATTAACAGTAAGTATGGAGTTGGTGAAACTCTTTTGATCTTAAATAATAACAGAGTAAAAGAAATTTCGGTTTTCGACTCCTATATTGAAGGGAAGGTTGGTATTTCCAGTTTTGATAGGTTAAGAAGAGAGGTAATAAATAACAGATTGCATAATCAACAGAATCGAACGGATGAATACATTACTGAAGCAGGTTATGTTGTTGAAGAGTCTCCTTTACCTATCGACTTTAGATTGCTCTCTGGAAATGATGATGATGAAGACGTAGGATTTAGGATAAACTGCAAGTAAATTGTAAATTGATGCAATAAAATAATATTTTCTACCTTTTTTTTAATTGTGCTAGAATAGTATTTAAAGTGAGTATTATTGGTGTTATTATACTAAATATTCGAAAACCTTCAAGCAATCAACATTCCACTATTCATGCTTAATTTGAGAGTTCTATAATATAAAAATACCAATAATTCCCTCCTTAATCATAAGTATTTTTTTCCTTATACTCTGTAGATGGTATAAGTCAGTTAAATTGATTTAAGTTATTTATTTCACATCCTTTATTTTTTGGGTGATAGATATTCAATTGTTTCCCAGAGTTCTGCATATATATCTTGAAGTTCATCTTTTTTTCTTAAAGGTCGGAATTTAGGCATCCCCCCCTGTTTTAATTCTTTTAATAGTTGTGTCATAACATATATCGGGCCGGAAATCTTGTGAGTAATGTAGATAAAGAGTACAAATATTATTACTGATTGAATTACGATCATAATGATAATAAAGTATAAGACTATACTACTGTTTCGTTTTATCTCCATTAGCATTTTAATATTATTTTGAAATATTTTTTCACCGTTTGATATTATTGGATTATTTGTGTTGTATAACGCAGGGGTTGTTAAGAACAATTCAATCATCTGCTCTTGGTTGCTTACAATCTCCTTTGTGTAGTTATTGTTGATTTTTGCAAAATAAAACAGAACAGCGCCAATGATAAGAGTAATTATTAGAGGAAAGATTACAGCTTTAAATGAGATTCGTAATTGAAAATATTTATCTAATATATACTTTTTTCTTTTAAATTTCATTATTCACCCCTGATTTATTCTGTTATATATATCATATTTATATTCATTAGCAATAACGAGTGTGTTTTTTTATGCAATATAAAGTGGACCTGCCAGATAAGATATGAATTTTTTATATAGTTATGTATATAAAATATCGAAAAAATTATTTAATAAAAGTTATATATATCATAATATTTATAATATCAAAATTAATTTTTAAGTCAATAATTTTTGATTGCAAAATTGTTTTATTTCTAATAATTTGACTGAATGATATATATCATATAAAGATTATTTGATATATAATTATTAATACTTGGAAAAGAAATGCATACCATAAGTGTTATTTCTGCTTTTATATCTTCTTTACTTCTTTTATTCCTCTCAATTTTTGTTTTAGTTAAGGATTGGCGGGATCAGATCAACAGGTATTATGCCCTTTATTCAATGTCGCTTTTTGGCGTTCTTGCCTGCATGTTTTTTATATATACCTTTACTGATACACCCTATATGACAGTAATAAGTAGAATTGGTCAGGTGTGTGCTCTTTTAATATTTTCAGCTACTTTTATCTTATCTTTAGCATTCCCAAAAGGTGAGAAAAGGGTCCCTTTTTACTA
>JAXHTB010000224.1:0-6328 GCA_034190185.1 Spirochaetota bacterium
ATTTGTAGGATATTCAGTCCCGTCATCCGCTATATAGCCCCCCTCCACTTTCACCAAGGTTCTGGGAATACAGGCATAGTTGTAGAAAAAACTCTTATCATCGGTGACGTCCGCAAAATAAGCCCTCCATGGCTTATTTTGCCGCTAGTTGACTATTTCGATAATTTACGTCCATGTAATTTATCGAAATCCTGTTGCGGTAAAAAGTTAATAAGATTTATAGGAATATTTACTTTTTTTATATAGATCGAGCAATTATTAACAATGCTATACTATTATTTTAAATTATATTTAAATGATTTTTAAACTTAAATATAGGGTGTAATGAGAATTTTTATATCATTTTCCTAAAGTTAATCTCATCACGGGAGGTGTTAAATAAAGTATCATTTTTTACTATTATATTTTTTTTACAGTCCGCCATCCTGTTTGGGGAATATATCGTACTTTAATTGTATCAGATTTATAGATTTTCCATGAATTCCCGCCTTTATGACTTTTGGGGCTATAACTAATTGGACCGCAAAGATTGCCTGTATCAAAATTCTTTACTCCCTCAAGGGCTTTTATCAGTTTTTCCGTATCTATGTTTTTGCCGGCTCTTTTAAGTCCTTCAACTAACATCATAGTGCCTACCCAAGAATGAGTATACAAAGTACCTCTAATAGGTTTTTCTGATCCAGGGTTGTATTTCAGAGTGATTTTTCTCATTTTTTTTACACCGCGTCCCTCACCATACCATGGAGAGAAAGCGTTAAGCGAGTAAAATTGCTTTGCTGCTGTGCCTAATGAATTAATCTGCTCTCCATATATTGCTCCCCAACTAGCAAATACAGGTATTTTTAATCCGTATTTCCTTAAACCACTTAAGAGAGTCATGGTTGTTGGTGTAATTGTTCCAACATGGAGGGCACAATTTGCCTTGTATCTTCTCATGTTCATTACCTGAGTGCTGGCATCAAATGAACCCGGGCTTAAGATTTCCTTTGTTACAGGTTTTAGATTATATTTCTTAAGCCTTTTAAGTGTCGGCTCCAGATCGGTCTTCCCAGCTTCAGTGTCAGGATATACTATAGCAACTCTTGTTTCCTTTATTTTATAATCATTTACTAGATAATCGACAAGAGCTCTTACCTGACCAGGATAAGTATCTGCAACTGTAAATATATATCTTTTAAACGGAGTTACAGCAACTTCGCCTGGAACAAGCGTAATAGTTGGCAGTTTACCTTTTTGAATTTTTTTCCAAAGGACATTAAGACAACTAGTTGATCCTGGCCCTAACAATGCAAATACCCTATCTTTAGATAATAGCTTCTTAAGCGCGGCAATAGATGGTGGTATTGAATATCTATCATCTTCAATAATTAATTTTATTTTTCTGCCGTTTATGCCATTATTATCATTTGTATATCTGGTATAATTCCTTATTGCCTCAGTTATAAAAACTGCTATACTTGCTGCTGGTCCTGTAATAGGCAGTATTGCCCCTATTTTTATTGTATTACTACTTACACCACGCACTTCTGCAATAGTATTTTTTGTAGATATAACTGTCATTATTAAAACTAAAAATAAAACAAAAAAACTGGTACATCTCTTCATTAACAAATCTCCTTTAAAATTAAATATTATTAACACCTCCACGTGATATTGGGTTAATCATCAAAATGTATACCTAAAATGTAAAGAGTAAAATGATTATTTGATGAAAAAAAGTATTAAACACAAAATCTGAGGTGATTTAAATGTGTAAAAGATCTTCAATTTTAAGTAAAAGAAAAAATATCCAAACAATAGAGGGAAATGCTCACCTTAAAGAGAGGTATTGAAAGATAAGTGAAATTATCAATAGGTTGAAACAAGGAGGTGTAGCTGATGAGATAGATAAGATTTATCAAAGAATAAGACTTACAGCATATTATAGGACTGAAAATATTTTGATATTATCAGGTGTGATTCCATAAATTTCACCTGTTCTGTAATATCTGCAAGGCTGGCAGATTTATTTTCATGATAAAAGATTCAAGCTTTATGCGTGCTATACCTAATTCCAAAGAGGGCCTTTATTGAAGGAGTACAATAAGGACCAGAAAGCGCAAATACTTCATCTTTTAAAAATAAGCCTTTTAAATGCAGCAATACTTATTGGTATTGAATAATGATAATCTTTAAGATATATTTTAATTTTTCTTCCATTTATACCTCCTTTTTTATTTATAACTAAAAATTAACCTGTTCAAATGAACATGTTGTCACCTATATCTTTGGTTACTGCTATTTCTATTAGATATAGCAATTCACCATGTAAAGCTAGTAATATCACAATTTTTCTATTTTTTAGAAATAATAAGTTCTATTTACTTAGGAGGATCTCTCCATTTGGTTAATGGAACAAGTTTTCCAGAAGAAGGATCTGCTCTAAATAGCTTACATGAGCTAAATCCTTTATGATTTGTAGGCGAGTATGAAATAGGACCGCATAGTCCTTTAGTATCGAAATTCTTTATGCCTTCTAATGCTTTGACACATAGCTCTGGCTTGAGGTTCCTTCCTGCTCTGGTTATCGCTTCTAAAAGCACAGTTACTGCAACCCATGATCCTGTATACATTTTTGTCCTCCATGGCTTTTCTGTGCCTGGAGAGTATTTTAAGGTGGCTTCCCTTAGTTTTTTCATTCCTGGGGTGTCATCGTACCATGAGCTGTAGCCGTGAGCTCCTACAAAATTCTCGGAAGCCTCTCCGGCTAACTTGATCGTATCCTCTGAGCAGGATAACAAACTTGCAAACACCGGTATATTGAGTCCAAATTTTTTTAGTTCTCTAAGCAGCACAGCTGCGCCTGGCGCAGAATGATGAATTATTACTATAGTGATACCTTTCTGCTTCATTTTCAGTATCTGAGAGGTAGCTTCCATTGCTCCAAGGGAGATAATTTCTGTATGGATGGGATGACGAACCTTAAAGAATCTGGCCCATTTTCTCGTCGATTCAAACACCTCCTTACCCGATTCCCCATCAAAAGTAATATATGCTATTTGGGGGTTTTTGGGTTTCAATTCTTTCACAATATACTCCATTATTACTCCTATATCATCATCGTAAGCCTCTCCATTGATAAATACATATCTCCTTAATGGAATAAAAAGACTTGGGTGTGCTGGAAAAGCTACTATAGGAAGTTTGAACCTTTTAAACTGGTCAAAAATCGCCTTTATTGTTCCTGTGTTGTATGGCCCCATTATTGCAAATATATTATCTCTGGACACCAATTTCTTAAAAGCGGCAATACCTACTGGTATTGAATAACGATCGTCTTCAAGATAATATTTGATTTTTCTTCCATTTATTCCACCTTTATCATTGATATATCGAGTATAGTGTTTAGGGGCTTCACCCAGCATTAAACCGACATCCGCAATTGGACCAGTCTGATCCGCAACACAGGCAATCTTTATAGTAGTGTCTGTTACTCCTCGAATACTTTTGGAGTAAGACGCCTGATTAAAGATGAGTATAAAGATCAGAAATGCCATGATACTAAAAAGTGAATAAATATTTTTTTTGATAAACCCAATATTATACATATCTAACCTCCTATTTCTATTAAATTGGCAGATATATCCTAATAAAAAAACTGAATACATATAAATATAATGTAGCGCGCATAAACATAATGCTTTAAAATCAAATATCTTAGAACATTAACAAAGAGAAGAAATACAAAATAAGCCCTATATAGCACATTTTGCTGCTAGTTGAATATTTTGATAATTTACGTCCATGTAATTTATCAAAATTCCGATGCGCTAAAAGAATCAGTGGCATAAAAAGATAGGTTTGAATTTTGAAGATAAACTCAGGATAATGATTGATTAGTTGTATTATGTTATATTCTTTTAAGAAGGAGTTAATAGGTAGTTTTGATAGGCATAATTATATTGTCAGTTCTTAAGATATCCTATTTATTTTTCAGTAGTATGAATAGGATATATAACTGACCTACTCATCCCTTAGGTTGACGGAATTCTCTAATATTAAATCTAAACGTGATTGCTCAGCTATATTTAAAATAAGGTGTAAAAAAAGGGGATGTGTAGATTATTAAGATATGGAGATGATAAAAGTGATTAAAATTTCCTCAATCTCTTCCATCTCCTTATATTAAACTTTCATATAAATTCAAAATATTCGGGCAGTTAAGAGATAGCTGAGCAGTCAGATCAGAACAAATTATTTTTTTGTAATATCCGCCATATTGAGCTAAATAATACCTTTATTATTTCAATGACTAAAAGCTACACGATCAGAAAGACTTTTAATTATGAATTTTATTTTTTCTACATTTTATTTATTAAATATTTATCAGTCAATAAAAAAAAGAAATCATAATATATTATTTTAAGTTGTTATACTATTGTTACATAACCATTAGTAATTGTTAATGATATATTATTGTTTTGAAGTAATCATCGATTAGTAGATTAAAATAAAGTTAGGATGTTATTATTTACCCTTAATCCGGTATGACTCCAAAGTTATTCTTTTAGTCGATTGATACTTTTGATTTCATTTTATTTTAATCCCTTTTGCATATTTTTCAAGTGAGAGTTCTTTTAGTTTTTCATCAAAAGGCATTCCTGTCTCGTAATCCCAACCCATTTCTTTATAATAATCCGATTTTAATGTATCGATATCGATCGCTACACCTTTGAGCGGACCCTTTGCAAGCGCTGGTTTCCCGGCAATTCGTTCGGGAAGGGCAAAATCCTTTGGTTTAATACCTTCTCTAACATTGAAGAGATTTCTCAAGGTCTGAATTCTCATTCCTGTGGTTATAAGATCATCCTGCGAAATATTCCATCCAGTAGCTGCGTTTATAAAGTCAAGAAGGGGGTAATCTGGAACAATAAGGAAATGAAACATACAAAGTCCTGTGCAATTTATTATCTGACCGTAAGCGCTGACTAATGCTCCTTTTTTACCTTTGCCATGAAAGTCATATTTTTTTTGTTTTTTGGGCAGATTATATTTCCCAAGAAGTTTTTCATTCATAATCCCTAGACCCATCTGTTCATAACCAAGACCTGCTTGTGTATGTCTGCCTGGTGTTGGATCCGAAACATATGTTGTGCCGAATCCAGGATTTAACCTTGGATCATGCATCGCCACTTCCTGACCTCCTACATGCATTGCGAATTTATCGGAGCCTTTACCAATCTTTTCTGCTGCGACCTTTGTGCCGTCTGCTAGAGTATCGCCGAATCCATCCCGTATTATCATCTTATCCAGCATTTTAAGAACAGCATCAGAATCGCCCCATTTCAGCTCGATCCCATCTGTATCTTCGCTTGTAATAAGTCCATTTTCATAACATTCAATAGCAAATCCAAGTGTTGCTCCTGCTGATATGGTATCTATTCCGGCATTGTTGCACATATCGTTTGCTTTTAAGATCGATTCCATGTCGTTATTAAGGATGACGCTTCCAAAAGCAGCGATGCTCTCGTACTCAGGTTTATGCGATTCTTTTATTTTTTCTCCTTCTTTGATTTCAACAATACCTCCGCAACCAACTGGGCATGCTGTACAGGAAAATTTCTTTTTTACATACTTAATAACATTATCATCACTTATTTTTGATGAACTGGTTTTCATTGGAAAATCTTTATACGCGACACCTGACCAGTTTTTTATAGGGGAATCCTGAGTCTCTGATGAAGGCGCTACAAAACTGCATGTTCCATAGTCGGAGAACATTTGCGCAACAAGTTTTTGCGCTGGAGGGGGGAGGGGGACTTTCATTCTGATAATGAAGGGAAATATCGGCATCAGGGCTTTATTTATAAAATTTTCAATTTTGGAGGGACGTAATGCAAATATAGGTTTTATCTGTGCATTTAATTCGTTTAGTTTTGTCTTATTTGCAATCTTTATCTTTTGATTTCCTTTAACTGCAACAGCCTTTAATTTCTTAGAGCCCATTACAGCTCCAAGACCAGACCTTGCAGCAATTCTTCCTTTATCGTTAACTATACCTGATATAAGTGATAAGTTCTCCCCACCAGGTCCGATACAGGCAACTCTATATTTTTTATCTTTTAATTCATCGATTATTAGATCTTCTGTATCTTCTATATTTTTACCCCACAAATGACTTGCATCCTTCAATTCTTTTTCCTTATCCGTTAATACCAGATATACCGGCTTTTCAGATTTGCCTGTAAAGAAGATTGCATCATATCCAGTCTGTTTTAGTGCTTGTGCAAAATAACCACCTGAATTGGAATCACCCCATCCGCCAGTTAATGGAGATTTTGCAACAGCC
>JAXHTB010000225.1:0-6319 GCA_034190185.1 Spirochaetota bacterium
GCATTTAAAATCAAGAAAAAAAAAACAGATAATATATATTATATCAGCTGTCATCAGAAAATTGTCTGTATAATGATCAATCTTTTTTATTTTTTTTGGGGGGAATAACTTTTAAGTATAGTTATAAATGTATGTTTTTATCATCTCTAAACTGGATCAGTTTATGGAAGATCGTATGAATACTCAATTATAACTATAGCAGTGGGATATGGTTATCATATCTATTCGTTAATAATATGATTAACAAAATCTGGAGAAATGTCAGAGTTTTTCCAACAAACAATAGAAAAATAGAATAGAGGAGAGCCATCAATTGAAATGCGGTGTCTGTATCGCTCTAGGTGATTAATAAATAGATGACCTGAAGATATCAGTTCTCTAATTAATTTTGAAAATCCACTAATATCAGAATTAAATAGGAATGTTTCTTTGATATTAAAAGCAACCCAAGCTTCAGACGATATGAGATTAAGGGCTTCAATAAATGCTTTCGGAGGAATATCCCCAAATCCAAGAGCTGCAACTGAAATAAGACAATTTAAATTCCATGCTTTAATTTCTTCCCTGTCAGTATCATTAAGTTCAGTAAAGTCCCGTACATAATAATCATCATAGATACCTGGGCGGTCTCTATCCAAAGCTTTCTTTGCTTCGTGTAATATGTCTACACCAACAAGACGGGCAACACCAATTTTTTTAAGCTGTTCACCTACCATACCGTTTCCAGCTCCAAAATCAAGTATCTTTAATTCAGAGAAGTGCTCTTTATTTTGGTTTATGGTGTGTTCTAGTGAAGTTACAATTTTCTGAGGAGATGAACATTTTAAACGGTCATAAAATAATTGTTCATAAAGATTCGGTTCATTATATATTGTATCATAATCATGGAACAGTAACTTTTCATCCTTGTTATTTCTGTTCAAATAGAAGAATGCCTCATCCTGTTCAAGATTATCTTCGTTAATTTGTGGAAATTTGATCTTATGCCTCATTTTTTTTCTCCTTGATGGATTAAAGTAAATCATTTTTTTTTAGATATTCATGCTATAGATTGAACTTGTTTAAATCATGTATATAGATGGCGTTCCTGTAAAAAGTAAATTTTCGAAATATTGATGCTGATTATAACCGATTTCAGGCTATTATTACCGATTATGGAAAGCAAAAATTAGTTGTAAGCAATTTTTACAGTAGCACCATAGATTATGGTCTATAATTTCATTCTCTTTTTATTTGTCAAGCTACTTATTATGATATAATTAAAGATAGTAATTTTATATTTATCAAAATGCTTATCAGATATTCTCAAAATTGTATTAGACTTTTTATCTTACTGCATTGGAGATTCAAAATAATTCATGGAAATAATTTTGAAATATGAATAAAATGTGGTAAGATAAACCCTCCATGGCTCATTTTGCCGTTAGTTAAATATTTCGATAAATTACGTCCATGTAATTTATCGAAATTCTGTTGTGGTAAGATAATCCAAGTATAAATTATTTACACAATAGACTAAATTTGGTATGAAGTAAATCATAAATATCATTTCAGTATTCAATTTTGAATTATTATTATATTTTTATCTAATATATTTTTTATATTAGTATAGTATTTACTCTATTATCACTTTGTTATATGCATCTCCAATTAAATCATCAATACAGCTTTTTATGCTGTTCATATTATATTCTGCTTTTATAACCAACCTATCTATAAATGATTTTGCAATACAGTATTTATGATCAGATATTAGTGATTGTTTCAGAAGCAGATAACTCTTTATTATACCAGCGACAATATCAACATAATTCTGTTGATAGATAGCATTATATTTCCTTCCGATATCCTTCCCGCGTTTTTTTTCTTCAAGAAAAAGGGATTGCCTTGCTTCTCTTAAAAACTCTCTCATTTTATCAATTTTACTAATAAGTTCAGATATTTTCTGTTCCCCTTTTGCGCTTTCCAATATTTCTTCTTTATATTCATTCATAAAAATATCAAAGAAAGCCCTGTTTTTATCTGTTTCTATAAATGATCTACCTTCACCAACTTTGTGTTGGTTAATTAAAGCAATTTTATCAACATAATATGTTTCGTTAAATACCTGTTCCACTTGTATCTGGCTTGTTCCTTCATAAATACTTGTAATTCTTACATCTCTATAAAATCTTTCCATAGGAAACTCTCTGGTAAATCCATTACCTCCAAAAACCTGAAGAGATGAATAGGCTACACTATTACCAAGTTCTGAAGCATCGTATTTTGAGAGGGAGATAAGTATTTCGGCTATTCTTGAAAATTTTCGTAAATTATTTTTAAGTTCATTGTATTCAGGAGTTTTTTCGTCCATACTTAGCATTTTATTGCTAATTGCTAACTTCATATCATAATAGAAAGCCCCTTCATAGACTAATGCTCTGCAGGCTTGAAGGTTTATCTCATTTTCGAAAAGTATTTGTCGAACAGGGGAGTGTTCAACAATGGGAACCTCAAACTGGACCCTTGTATTAGCGTATTCTACTGCATATTGATGTGCTCTTTGCCCAATTGCGATACCCTGAGTAGCTACCCCAACTCTAGCAATATTCATTAGTTTAAGCATATTGGGAATTAATCCATCCCCAAGGTTGCCTATTAAAATCCCTGGTGAATCATTGTACAAAACTTCACATGTAGCTGAACCTCTTATTCCAAGTTTATGTTCTATTCTTGGGACTTCTTTATCCTCGGAAAATACAAGAAACATACTTATCCCATCGTTTATCTTGGCTAGTGTTAAAACATCTCCATACCCGTTTGTTATGAATATTTTTGTTCCGTTTATTATATATACTTGACCTAAAGTTTCTAGCTCCTTTATCCTTTCTGATTTGTCCTCTTGAGGATCGATGGCTCTTGCTGTTGTTTGGATTCTATTAACAAGATCACTGCCTGCTTCTGGTTCAGTAAGGCCCATGGCACAGATTCTTTCACCACTAAGTAATTTAGGTAGATATTCTGAACAGATTTTTTCATTAGCAAATTCTGATATTACCTGTGCGCATCCCTCATTAAGCATAGGTGTAAGACCTAAACTAGAGTCAGCCATTGCTAAAATTTCTCCTAATGCAAAGAAGATAGTAAGCGGAAATCCGAATCCTCCATGCACTTCTGGTATTGTCGGACCACAGAATAAACCTAATTCTTTAAGGGTATTATAATTTTCCTGCATCGATTTTGGTATGTTAACAATTTTTTCCCCATTTGAGTCAGTATCAAGATGGCATTCTTCATTATCAACCTCTTCAGCCATGGGTTCAACTTTGTCCACACAGAATTGTGCGATTGTATTTAATGTCATAATATATTCATCAAGAAGGTTTTCTCCCTCATTTATTTGTGTAATCCTGTTCCATGGAATTGCCTTTTCCATAATAAAAAGTAGATCATCATAACGAAATTCTGGCATAGTTAACTCCTCTTCTAATTGAAATTTTCATTTTAATACTATTAAATTATAAATAATAACCCTCTCCCCGTCCTTATGCGGTAGAGAGGGTAAAAAGTGCAAAGTATGTTCCTTTAACATCAAAGGTTTTAAGGATCCAAAATTAAAAAGATGGTCCCGCTATCCTTTAATAACGTTAAATATTTATAACTTATTTCAGATATGCTAAACATATTCTTAAGTAAATTGTTAGTTTAAAAAACTAATTTTTAAAACAACTAATGATATGTATAATATTATTACCAAAAGTTATTTTACTAATAGGGATTTTTCTCTTGCTTCATCTCCTACAAACCCATAGAATAGAACCTCAATAATTATAGGAAGTTCATCCTTAAGTGAATAGTTACAATCTGCTTGAAACCATTTCTGCATTACACCATCAATAAATCCAAAAATGCCATAGAAAACAGTATAGAAATTGGTTGTCTTTATCTTTCCTTTTAGACTTAGGGAAATGATTCGTCTCTTAATCATTGGAAGATGAGAAATAATGTTTTTATAAAAATGAGTATTAATATCATTTGAAATCCATGGTGTATGAATGAGTATTCTGTATAAGTCTTTATTTCTTTCACAGAAATCTACATGGTGTACAATAGCTTCTTTTATAAGTTCAAGAATATCATCATCTTTATCGAATATGTTTTTTAATTCGTTAACGATTATGCTGTTTTTTTCAAGAACTAGTTCTTTAAGTATTTCATCCTTACTCTTAAAGTATCTGTATATAGTTCCTTTCGCAATACCCGCATATTCAGCAATCTCATCCACATGCGCATGGTGAAATCCCTTTTGAGAAAATACGATCATTGCCGCATCAAAGATATCTTTACGTTTATCACGCTTAACCCTGGTTTTTTTTCCCGGCGAGTTAGTGTTGTGCACAAGCTCAACCATATCCGAAATAATATTTAGCGGCACACTAAGATTTTTAATCTCGAATCTGCTTACAGTATTAAGAGTTACTTGCATAAACTCTGTAAATAATGATGTCTTTTTATTCTCAACTAAAAAATCAGTTGTTTTACTTATAAAATTAGAAATATAATTATCAACCTCATTTTCAAATTCTTTAGGACTGACTGTTTCCTTTATCTCTTGGATATTCATAAGTAATATCTTTTCCAGATCAGCTTTATTCAAACCTGTAGATTTAGAAATAAAGGATCTAATATTCATTCTATTTTCCCTCTTTTAATTAAGGCGCGTAACTGATATCACATAGCCGTCGAATATAAATGACTCTATATCAGCTTTATTTATACTTAACTGTTCAAATCTTTTTTTTAGATCACCCTTCATCTGGATAATAGTTTTTCCCGTCTCAGAATCGATAACCTTGATCTCCTTAAGATCCATGTTAAGACCAAGGCATAAAGATTTAAATATAGATTCCTTTATTGACCAGAATCTAGTAATATTCTCATCAATTGTTTTTTGAGATTTATTCCTATCTTCAGTATAAGAAGATTTTAATTTTATGATCTCATCATTACTAAAAGCAAGTTTAAGAAATGATTCTTCCCTCTTCTCAATCTTTTCAATGTCAATTCCGATTCCTCTATAGTCTCTTTCTCCAGATACTATAGAGACTGCATATTTACCGGAATGTGAGATCGATACAAGAAGTTCTTCCATATAATTATTAATGAACACGGCTGGATCGCCGTATTCTAATTTCCTGATGTCTATCTCATGAGAGCGTAGTTTTCTATTGGTAAGGTTTGGATAACTATATAGATAATCCTTTACAGCTTTTTTCCCAGCCAATCTTCCGGAAATAAAATCGAATTTTCTTTTTTTGAATTTTAATTTTTCTATATACGATTTCTCCCATTCGCTTAAAAGACTGCTGAAATTGAAATCATTTTTCATTTCATGCGATGCCTTTATATTAGAGATATCAACCATAGATAAGAATATATTTTTTCCCCTTAATGAGTGGGATATATGCTCAAAACTTTTCACTGTCGTTAAGCACTCCAGTAGTTATCATTTTATATCCTTTCATAACTGAATAGATATTACCATCCCTGTCAATAATTTCTGTATCGAAAATTTGCTTATTGTCCTCAGCCCCAGCGTATTTTGCTCTTACATAGAGCTTGTCAATATTTTCAGGAACATTTCTATAAAGGAGTTCATCTATGGTGTCGGGAAGTGACATCACATTATTTCTCTTCATACCCAGAACTCCGGCATTCTGAAATGCAGCTTCAATGGCCATCGGATTAGAAATAAATTCAGGATTATCAATGAAGTTGAAAATATCACCGTCTTTCACAGTCATAATGCCGATTATTCGATCGCTGTCAATATCTAGAACACCACCGTGAACTTGGAATTTTGGTCCATGAAAAAATCTTTTGTAGATATCAATATCTGAAATCTCAAGTTTACTATCTTCTGAAAATCTAGCAATGATATCAATATCTCTTCCATCGCCTTCAGGTTTACTAAAATTCAGATCTGTCTTTGTTGGGTAGATTTCTGCTATAAAGTGTAGTTTATTGGTCCCGAGCTTAATTCCATCTTTATTGTGAAACTCTGTTTCTATTTTTGCCATAAGTTTAAGGTCACCATTGCTGCTTCTATCCTTTTCTACAGTTATAAAAATATCGATTGGATTGTCCTTTAGAAGTTTAATAGGAAGCTCAAATTTAATATTTTTCATAGAAGTAATCTGCATATCAGGATATAGTAAGTTTGAAGCTTCTGCAAAGGCCTCAATGCCCATAACAGCAGGCATATATGGGACGTTCTCAATAGCATGATCCTTAAGATATATATCTTTTTCAATATCAAGTCTCTTTTTCACTACAATTT
>JAXHTB010000226.1:0-6311 GCA_034190185.1 Spirochaetota bacterium
TGCTCCTTCAATATCCCTAAATTTCATAAATCTCTCACCAATCAGGAACCCATCTATACCTGAATTGGATAGAAGTTTAATATCCTCTTGTGAATCTATCCCACTTTCTGATATGATTATCATATCTTCATTTTTGCCAACAGCCTCTATTATCCTTATAGAGTTATTTATATCAGTAACAAAGGTCTTTAAATCTCGATTGTTTATTCCTATTATTTCAATATCAAAATTTGCTGCCCTTTTATACTCTTGAACAGTATGCGTCTCGAAGATAACCTTTATACCCAGTTCCGACGCAACATTTAGATATTCTTCAATTTGAGAATCATCAAGTATTGAAGCTATAAGAAGCACTGCAGAAGCGCCCAGAAGAAATCCCTTGTAGATCTGATAAGGATCTATTATAAAATCTTTCATTAAAACAGCTTTTTCTGATATTTCCTTTGCTGATTTTATGTATTCATAATTACCGGAAAAATAATCCGGCTCTGTAAGGATTGAGATAGCATCAACAGTATGGGAATTATTATAAGAATTTATAATATCTATAATATCAAAATTTTCTCTAATAAGTCCCTTTGACGGCGATGACTTCTTTATCTCAGCTATTAAAAATAGCTTTTTATTATTATATCTATCTAGAAAGTCTTTTGGCCTATATCCAGATTCCAGGAGTACAGTAGCATTATCCTTAAGTTCTGCCATAGATAAATTCTTCTTTTCTTCGTGTATGCGCTTTAGTCTATTTTTCACAATTTTATTCAGTACTGTCATAAATGAACCTTATTCTATATCTATTTTGAGCTGAAAAAATGTATATTATCAAGATACAATAATACATAATATCCTCGTTTGTCACTTTCTAACTTGAATTTCCTTATTTTTCCGTATATAGATAGAAGTGTGCCGCTTTTTGCCCATTCATTTAGTAATTCTGGATAATTTTTAAAAAATTTTTTAGCGCTTTCAACCTCTATCTTCCCTCTAATTCGTAGCCAGCGTTGATGAATTAGATTGCATTGAATCTTACTTTTGTTTTCAACTTCAAGAAAACTTACAATATAATTATAGTCAGTTATTATCTCACTACCAATTTTGCTTGCTAAATATTGAACAAGTGTTCGTTTATGATACCTTCTGCTGCCGAATAATCCGTCTCTCCATTTTATATATAATTTTTCAAGTTTAAAATAATTTGTCTTAGCATCTTCCAACTCAGAAGCATATATAGATTTAGAATAGTTAAACAAAAAAAAATCATTTGAAATTGCTATTTTATTCTGATGGAGCATCTCCTCTTTATACAATATCCAAACAGAATTAAAAATGAAAATAGCAATTAAAAAACAGATAGAAAATATCAGATTTTTTTTTCCCCTATGCATAGATGATACTCCGCAGGTTTATACCAGAATAAATAACAGTAACGTTTGAACATCTATAATAAAAATTAGCAACTAATCTTTACTGTAGATTTCTTGTAATATTCTCTGGTTGGTGTGAAATTTCTATTTCCCCATAGTTTTTTTCATATTTGCTGATATTTTCGGACAAAGCTAGTAGAATCCTTTTAGCATGACCTGGAGTCAGTATTACTCTTGAAACAAGTTTTCCAAAGGCTTGTGGCGGAGTTGGATTAATAAATAAAAAATCAACTATAAACTCTTCAGGAGAATGAGAAATATTGGCAAAGTTCGAAAAAACTCCTCCTGCTTTAGCTTCATCTACTTTAATCTCAATTTTTACATCCTTTTTTTCTGGGTTCATTCTTATCTCCTTTAAATAAATTTCAAACAATCATCATCCAATATATCAGAATGTTTAAATTTAGCAATTTCATATTTAATTAATATTTTAATAGCAATATAATTTCTATATCTTGAAATTAGCAATATAATTTTAAATTATACTGATTAAAAAGGATTACTCTGTTTTCATGATAAAATTTAATTTGCAGTGAGATTTATTATATCACTGATGTTCACTTTAATTATATAGTCGCAATGCACTTAATAATAACAGAAAATATACTTATTAAAATTTAAATAGATTTAATACAATCCTCTGAATTATTCCCAGGTGAGTTGACTATGGTTGACACGTCATGCATCATCATCTTTTCTGAGCTAAAGTAAGTAAGCATAGGAAGGAGTTTGTCTGAATTATAATCTTTGCAATTAAGCCAAATAGCCTCATCTTCTTTTGAAATAATTACCGGCATTCTATTGTGAACAGTTTTTAACATACTATTCGCTTCTGTTGTAATAATGGCACAGGAAGTTATATTTTCCCCATCTGATGATTCCATGGTATTATAGATTCCTGCAAAGCCGAATGGTTTTCTTGATTTGAGATAGATGTAAACTGGATTTTTTTTCTTTCCTTGTTTTCGCCATTCATAAAAGCCATCTGCAAGAACAAGGCATCTATATTTCTTAAAAGAATTCTTAAAGGAAGGCTTCTCTGTTATTGTTTCTGCTCGCGCATTTATCATCCTTTTCCCAAAGGCTGGGTCATTAGCCCATGATGGGATTAGACCCCATTGCATGAGAATAAGTTTTCTGGCATCATCTCCAATTATTGAAACTACTTCCTGCGTAGGCGAGATATTGTAGGACGGATTAAATTGTAGATCTGCCTCATCGATATTAAATTCATCCATAATGACAGATTTTATGCTGAATTGTGCAAAACGACCGCACATAAAGAAGTTCTCCTATAAATATAGCTGAATACAGATGTTGAATGCAAGGAGATGATTATATTTACTTAAAGCTATTGCTGTTGCTGTTAATAAGTTTTATGTTATTTCGTGTTAGGAATATCGCTATTTTTGGATTTTGGATTATGAATTTTCTTATTGCGATTCCAAATCTTATTGATTGTCGTCACCTGTATCATCTTCATCTGAAAAACCTGCGCTTATTTTAGCCTTTATCGATCTTTCTTTTATATACTTGCTAAATGTCATTTTGGGCACAAGCATTTCTGGTTTTGCTTTGATTGTAATATCTTCCCCTGTATGAGGATTTCTGCCTATGCGAGCTTTTTGTGCAGGCTTCATTTTAAGATGCATTCTCCCAAGTCTCCCAACAGAAACCCTCTCTCCCAATAGCATTCCAGATTCTAAAATCAAAATGTAATCGTCAATTATCTGCTTTGCTTGCTTATTAGTGATATTATTTCTTTTTGAGATATGACTGACTATCGATTTCATCGTAAATTGACCAATATTCGCATCTGAATTAAGAGATAGGCTCTGATTTATTTTGAGAAATCCATTTGTCAAAAAAATGGTAGCCTCCCGAATTCGCAGATCCTGTTCTTCAATATTTACATCATCCTTGCATACAGCAATTTTTAACAAGGCAGATGTTTTTTTTATTGGACCTTCCTCAAATTCTAATAACTGGTCGATTCCTGTATCATAAGATATTTTCACATCGTCCTTAGTTATAATATCAGGAACATCACCTCTTAATTGAATGCTTGAATATTCAACCCGTCTGCAATCGTTATTGAGTGAGCTTAGGCTGATAAGTGAACCTGAGTAAGTTAACATTAGAGTTCCTTTTTTATCATCCTTTTTAAAGGAATCTACTTCAATCATATCTAATAATTTAATCTGTTCCTCAAATAATTCCTTTTTCTCAAACCAGTTCTTTGTTATCTGGTCCAGCGATTCTTCAGTGTCTGGTAATCCTGAAGATCCAGTTATTGATCTTAAGTGACTTTGTAGTGTATCTGAAAGATTATTAAAATTATTTTCCATGATGCAAACCCCTTTTGTAATTATTCAGCACTTTGATGACAGTTTTAATATTTGGACTTATTCTCAGTAATAATTATTGTATTTATTTAGAAAAATCTCTAATAAACATACATGCATATATATAAAAAATTAAATATTTTATTGTCAAAACAGATCTATAATAAAGTGTATTTTTGTATATTAAAATTTTATAGATCAAGCATTGAACAAATGAAAACCGTATTACTCTATATATTTCTTTATAAATAGCAAGGAAAAAAAAATAAAAAAGTGCTTCATAAAGATAATAATGTGACTGTTCAGCTATATTTAAATGAGGTGTAAAAAAAGGGGATATGGGGATTATTGAGTTATGGAGATAATAAAAGTGTTTTATAATTGCCTCAATCTCTTTCACCTTTTTATCCCATTTTCTTACACTTTTATAAATAATAATTTGATAGAATAAAAATCCATCGATAAAAAAATAAAATTTTATAGAGGAATTATATATACCGTATGCATAGGTGAATGTAGATTCAGGACACTATAAATAAGCAGGATCAGGATTCCTGTAGCGATAAAAGTAATATTATTTAATTGTCATTTTTTCTCTTCCAGAGAACATATTCTGGTGATTCAGGTTCGTATTCCAAGTTTTGGAAGAATCCATATATTCAGAACAAATAAAAAAAACAAGATCAATATTATCCATATTAAATTTTTCATATTAAACCCCTTCCGAAAATATTTACTAAATAACGATTTCTATTGTAGAAAAAATATTTTTAATTAGTCAATAAGCATTACTGACACACTTTTTATTTTATTACCTGATAAAACATCAGTAATTAGGAAATGACGCCCAATACCATCAAATTGTTCAGGGACTCCGCCGCCTCCACCTGAAATATATGCAGGGATTCCTGCATTTGAGAATTCGTAAAAAGAATGGACATGTCCATAAAATGTTACATCTACATTCCCTCTAGCAAGCAACGAAAGAAGCTTTGCAGCTTCTTTCCTGCTTGCAAAAGAACCATTTCGTAAACCAATAGGATCGATTGGTGAAAAGTGAGTGGCAAAGATATGAATATCATCCTTTGCATTTCCCAACCAATCTTTTAGCCATTTATATACATCAGGGTCAATTGTTGCATTGCCTGAGTCAATAAGTGAAAAGTGTACGCCTTTAAATGAAAAATTCACATTAGCCCTGCCAAAGTAATGAAACCAGTTTTCGGGCTCAGAGCCGAGTTCATGATTTCCAACTGTCGAGAAAAATGGGATATTAAGGATTTTCAGCTTTCTTTGAAATTTTCTTAATTCACTTTTTTTGCCAAAGGTAACTAAATCTCCAGTAGATATAACAAATCTGATCATAGGGTATTCGTTAATAAGATTGTAGATATCATCTACCTTGTCAATTCCATCTTGGATATCGCTTAAAACAGCAAACTTAAACTCATCTTCAATATCTGAATCCGGAGAATTTATTTCAATAATTATCGAATCATCTTGGGGAAGTGATATTGACCACTGAAGCTCTGTTGATATTGTTGATGTGATAGAATCTATAATGATTTCATTTCCTTCGTCTGAAACTGCATTTAGTTCTGCATCCGGCATACAGTTCTTGAGTGTGAGAATCCAGTCCGATGTGCATCCTAACTCTGTTTCGACATCTATACGTATACCTGGAGCCTGAAGCCATAACTCTAGTTCACCTGCCTCTATTTTACGCACTGCTGCAAGACCGTTCTGCACATCGAAATGAACACCTCCAGCATTGCCTTTACCAACCTTTCTGTCAAGGTCAGCCCTCTCCTCTGCTGGGCGCAAACAGGATACTTGAATTATAATTGTTAATATAAAGAAGAAAAAGATTATTTTATATATTTTATTAATCATGTCTGATTCTCATAGACGGTAAATTGCTCCACAATCGAACTGATATGCTGATCCTATAGTGAATTCTGCAAATACTCCTAAATGACTAAGGAAATTATAATGACCCATCAATCCAAAATAACCCAGAACACCACCTCCAGAATTTGAAACGTGAACACCTCCTACATAATCATCCTTCCGATGATCGTAATATAACATTATCTCTCCTTCTCCCTGACCTATGTATAATCCATAACCTGTTCTAAAAAGCAAAATTTCACTGACATCTTCACCAAATTTTAGACCTTCAATATCGTAATCATAAAATTCAATTGCAATCCCTAAGCCAACTTGTGCAAATGAACCTTTAAGGGTTCTGCTTAATTTTTTCATATCGTAACGACCATCAATAAATATCTCTCCTGTCCAGACAGAGAAGTATTCAGTGCCATATTTATGATATGTAAATGCTATCTGAAGATCTAAGAAACTGCTGTCATCCAATTCTGAATATGATGAATCATGATTTACGCCATATATACGATATGCGCTTACCAGTCGTGCCTTTACATTATCATCATCTAATGCAACACATAAAAAAGGCTCAAAGTGAAATCTGTCTATCCAAGTTTTAGCCTTAAATGTTGAAAAATTTCTATAATTAAATTGC
>JAXHTB010000227.1:0-6301 GCA_034190185.1 Spirochaetota bacterium
CAATAGCTGCCCTTGCTGATCGCTATCTTACTAAAACCCCATTATGCCCAACTAAGGGGGTTTGGGATGTTGACTGGGCAGAGGATGTTATTGAGATGGTCAAAAAAAATAATGCAAAAGGCGTTATTAGTGTTCATGTAAAATTTTGTCCTCCTCATGCGTGTTATTATCCTGATTTCAAAAGCAAGATGGCAGAAAAGGGTATGCCCGAGGTTTTCATTCAGGTAGAGCATGAGGTTGTATCTATGGAAGGCACAAAAACCAGACTGCAGTCATTCGCTGAGTCATTAGGAGGCAAATAATGGAAGAGCAATATAAAGTAAATCGTCTTAAATCGACAAACGAAATCAGACCATTAGTAGACAATCACTGGGCTGAACTAAGGACAGCCAAAGAAAGAGGAGAGTTTGTGGCATGGGCCTCTGGTCCTACCTTTATTTTTGCGTATGCAATGGGAATGAAATGCCACTTCATGGCAGGCTATTCTGCCTATTGCGGCGGCATAGGGGCCGGAGAAGAGGTGTTAAAGGTGGCGAACATGACAGGTGATCTACCTGAATCATGCTCCTATCATAGACTTCATATGGGACTTGCTGAGGCAGTCAAAAGAGGGATTGAGATAAATCCTCAGGCAATACTTCCGATCCCTGACCTGATGATTGCAGGTCGGTTTTGTCCTGAGATGTCCTATTATGCAGAGGGACTTTATAGAAGAATGGGAGTCGATGTACTGGCGGTTGAGTTTCCTATTATTTTCAATAGGGAAGACCTTGCTAAAGTAAGAGAATATATGTACAGACAGTTTAAAGAAGTTGTCATCCCTGCTGTTGAGAAGACATGTGGGAAACCCTTTGATTATGATCGAATGAGTGAGATACTGGCTTTACTCAAAAAGGTAGCTACCCTTAGGAATCAATGCTGGGAATTTTTTAAGGATAAGCCTTCACGCTGGACACTTTGGGATTACGGTGTGAGCATTGCCCCTGTTTTTTATCTAATGGGAAATCCGAAGGGACTTGAATATTATGAGAGACTTCTTAAGGAACTTCAGGAAAGAAGAGATAACAATATACCAGCTATAGCTCCTAATGGAGAAAAATATAGACTATATTGGGATGGTTGGCTGCCATGGTCATTTCTTGGCAAATATATGAGAAAATTTACCCCTCATGGAGCTGTCTGTCTTTGTGGTAGATATCCTTGGGAATTTTTCCCACATCCTGAATTAATCGATCCTGAACATCCTGTTGAGACGTGGGCAGATATGTATTTTGGTGAGGAAAGCCACCTTGCATGGAATGCCTCACCCAAGGGCACAACAAGACTTATTGGAGAACTAATAGAAGATTACTCAATAGATGGAATGGTTATGTTCTCGTCCAAATCATGCAGGATATGGAATATTTCGCAGATGGAAGTAATCGATCAATTAGAAAAGAAGTATGGAGTGCCTGGTGTGGTTATTGAGGGCGACATGATAGATTCTGCCATGCATTCTGACTCTCAGATCGAAACAAGGCTCGAGGCGTTATTCGAAACTATCGATTCGAGAAGGAAATAACTAGAATTTTAAATTATCTTCTAATGATTTGGGGTAAGTTCAAACTGATTTTAGAAAGAATGATAGTAGAAAATCAGTTGGTGCAATACAAACTCCATTGTTATAATTATTAGCCACTGCTATACATGGATTGTCCCGGACTTTTCGTGCGGTTTGACTGTATGAAAATAATACTATAATTCTATAGGATAAATCAGTGTTTCATCCGTGTTAATCCGTGGTTAAAAACAAACTATTTAATTATTAAAAACAGTTTGAGCTTACGATTCGGGTTATATAAAAGGGATTAATTATGGCTGTTATTGGTGTTGATGTGGGTTCATTGGCTACAAAGACAGTAGTTATAGATGAAAACAAAGGAATACTTTCATATAATATCCTTAGAAGCGGACACGATTATAAAGGCGCTGCTGAACAATCGATAAAGGATGCAATCGAGAATGCCGGCTTGGAAAGAAATGATATCGATTTCATATTGTCAACAGGTTACGGAAGAAGCGCAGTTGTTATGTCTACTATGGCTGATGCACAGGTGACTGAGATAACCTGTCATGCTAAGGGAATTCACTGGCTTTTCCCTGAAGCCCGCACAATTATAGATATCGGCGGACAGGACAGCAAAGTAATTGGTCTTGATGAAAAGGGCAATGTAAATAACTTTGTTATGAATGATAAATGTGCTGCTGGAACAGGCCGTTTCCTTGAGGTAATGGCAACTGCGTTATCTGTTACTATACAGGATATGGGAGACCTTATAATTTCTTCTAACGAAATAGTTGAGGTTAGCAGTATGTGTACAGTTTTTGCCGAATCCGAGGTTATTTCATTATTTGCGAAGGGCCATAATAAGTCAGATATTGCTGCAGGCATAGCTGATTCTATAGCCAGACGTATAACAGGTCTAGTAGGTCAAGTTGGCTTAAAGGAAAAAGTGGCAATGTCTGGCGGAGTGGCAAAGAATAAGGGAGTTGTTCAATCTATTGAAAAAAGGATAGGTGCTAAACTCAATATTTCTGAAGAACCCCAGATCGTAGGAGCCATTGGGGCAGCAATAGCTGCATCTGAACGAATAGCTAAATAGATAATAAAGAAGATAAAATATAAGGGTGGGTTAATAACCCACCCTTATATTTTACCATAACAAAATTTTGATAAATAACCTGAACGTAATTTATCAAAATTTTCAACTAACGGCAAAATGAGCTATTGAGGGCTTATTTTATCTTTGAAGTTATTCTTATATTATTACAAGCTTATACTTATATTAGGATGGAATATATTAAATTGAAACTAAAGATCGATCTTCATACACATTGCATGGAAGCTACAGGTGATTCTAAACCCACAGTTGGAACCGTAAAAAAAATTGTTGATCAGATAAAGAAACGTGGACTTGACGGTATTGCAGTTACTGACCATGATAAAGTTGATTATGGATATAGAGTAAAAGAAATAGTTGAAAAATACTTTAATAATGATGTTCTTATTATTCCAGGACAGGAGATACAGCTTCACAGAGAGCATGTAGTTGAATTGTATCTGGAAAATGATTGCATATTTAGATTTTGCGCTCATCCCTACTTTGGTAGTAGTTTTGAGTATTTTCTTGAGCAAGAAGGTGACAACCTTCATGGAGTTGAACTAAAAAATGCTGCTTGGCAGCTCCAGGAGGATAGGGTTAGAGAAATTGCAGAAAAATATAACCTTATCCTACTTGAAAACAGCGATGCTCATTCAATACAGGAAATTGGCATGCATTATAATGAATTGCATATGAAAGATCTATACAATCGTTGCGAAAATTCACTATCAAAGGCTCATTGATATTATATTAATATGTATAACATCATTTTACAATAAATATCAATTATTTTATCAACATTAAATTGATATCAAATAAAAAAAAGATTTAATTAATAATTATTAATTAAAAATGGGGAGAATATCATGTCAGAAAATGCAGAGAAAGTTGAAAAGCTATTCAAAGATGCAAAAGACGCATTAGATGCAAAGTATTATCTTGATGCTGAGAGTTTCTTTAAACAGGCTATAGAAATATTGAAAGATACCAATGATGAAAATAAAATTTCCGAATGTGAGAAAGAAATAGAAAGGATTCAGGGAGAGTTTGCGCTTTATTCGCCTGTTCCAGCAATAGATAACCATGCACACCCAATGTTTCGATCTGATCTAAAGAGTAATCCCGGCCTCTTTATGGCAGCGAGACACTTCCGACTAAGGGAAGAGGTTATCCCAAAAGACTTGGATGATATGATAGCAGATATGGACAAGGCTAATGTAGAAAAGGCGCTTATAATGGGATTAGATACATCCGCGTCTGATCATTGGGCCTTTAAAAAACCTATGACAACTAATGACGATGTTGCCAAATTAGTAAAACAGTATCCTGACAGATTTATTGGTTACGGTTCAGTAGATCCAAGAAGAAAAGATGCAGTAGAGGAAACAGAAAGATGTATTAAAGAATTAGGATTGAAAGGTATGAAGTTTCATCCTGCTGCAGTAAGTACATATCCGAATGATGAAAAACTTTTTTATCCTATATATGAAAAATGTGTTGAGCTTAACGTGCCTATTCAGAGTCACTGTGGGACAACTGGGATGTATTTTACAAAGATAAAATATATGATGCCTCTCCATTATGATGATGTAGCAGTTGATTTTCCAACTTTGAAACTGATACTTCTTCATTACGGTGTCGGCGGATGGCACAATATGGCAATGTCTCTTGCCTTTAGGCATCCGAATGTATATCTGGATATATCCGGAGCGTCTCCAAATATATATCCCCAGGAACTTGTAATATCAGCCAATACTCCTTTTTATCAACCCAAAATACTTTGGGGAACAGATTATCCCTTTGTTGGCATGCAATCCTGGTTTAAAAACTATAATAAACTAAAGAGATTTAGGTGGAGTGATCAGACACAAAAAATGGTGTTGAGGGAGAATTTCCTCAGACTGCATGATTCAGAGCCTTTTTCTCCACTGGATGTATTGAGAAAAGAAGGGATTGATGTTCCTAAAGATGCAATAAGATAAAATTCAGACTCAATTCTCAGTCTTAGGTTTACAGTTTTCAGTATTAAGTCTAGATTTATAACTTTAAGTTTTAATATTATTATAAAAAGAATATTTCTTCCTGCAAACACTGGAAGGAATATTCTGATTTAATACAATTTATAAATTATATTAGTGTTTTCTTCTGAAGGTTGATACCTAAGTATCTATACTGATTGCATCCGATTTAATAAGACAATATCTTATTGTATGTGATTAATAAATACTATACAATAATAAGATACTATTATCATTTAATTTCATTTTGTAAGCAATATGCTATTTTTGATTATGAGGGAGGAGAGTAATGAGTTCCCAAAATACTGATCGTGATTATGATGCTATCTATAAAGAGTATCAAGAAAAAAGAGAGAAGTTATTACAGATGGGTGGAGAGAAGGCTGTAAAAAAACAGCATGACTCTTCAAAGTTATCAGCAAGGGAAAGACTGGAGTATTTTTTTGATGATGGAGTTTTTACTGAGATAGGGATTTATATCAAAAATCGAACTACAGCCTTTGGAATGGATAAGAAGGAGATACCTGCAGAGGGAGTTATAGTTGGTTTCGGAAAGGTAAACGGACGCTATGTTATGGCTGCATCAGAAGATTTCACATCTCTTGCAGGCACATTTGGCGAGTATCATGGCAAAAAGTTTTCGGATTCTATAAAGATGGCTAAAGAGAAGGGCATACCCTTTGTCGGACTGAACGACTCAGGAGGTGCTAGATTGCAGGAGGGGGGAGACACTCTTCAAGCTTATGCATGGCTCTTTAGAGAACAGATTCTTGCATCTGGTATAATACCACAAATAGCAATTATAATGGGACCATGTCTTGGTGGACAAGCTTATCATCCCATTATGCAGGATTTTCTTATTCAGTGCAAAAAAACTGGATTTATGGGCATTGCAGGCCCTGCCTTTGTAAAGACACAGTTAGGTGAAGAGATTAGTTTAGAGAAATTATGCGGCTTTCAGGCACATGCTGTTACAAGCGGATCAACTCATTTAGTAGCAGAGGATGATAAGGATGCACTGGACAAGGCAAAGAAGTTATTAAGTTATCTGCCGTCTAATAATAATGAAAAGCCTCCTGTTATAGAGTCTACAGACGATCCTGCACGGAGTACTCCTGAACTTGATAATATGCTGCCGATTGAGCCATCAACACCCTTTGATATGCATAAGGTGATCAATCAGATCGTAGATAATGGCGAATTCTTTGAACTATTTAAGACCTTTGCAAGAAACGTAATTATTGGATTTGCCCGCTTTAATGGTCGTTCAACAGGTATTGTAGCAAGTCAACCGAACTGGATGGGAGGTGTTATCGATTGTGACGCTGCTGATAAAGTTGCAAGATTTGTTCGTTTTTGTGACCTTTTTAATATACCTGTTGTGAATATCCATGATACTCCAGGATTTCTAATAGGTTCAAATCAGGAGCATAAAGGAATTTTACGTCATGGTGCTAAAATGCTATATTGCTATGTAGACGCTACTGTACCAAAGATAACAGTAATTGTACGTAAATCATTTGCTGGCGCATATATTGCAATGTGCTGTAAAGATACAGGAGCAGACCTAGTATACGCATGGCCTAATGCTAGAATTTCTATAGTGGGTGCTGAGACTGCAGCAAGTGTTATATTTGCGCG
>JAXHTB010000228.1:0-6296 GCA_034190185.1 Spirochaetota bacterium
TGCGAATTCAACTGATCAAATGATTTCTTTCGGTACATATTTTACTCCATGTGCAATGGTTTTTAGCTTATCCTTACATTTTCCTTGCACTTAATGCAAGCATTATGTCACCAAAACACTCAAATTTTCAGTACTTTCGACTTCTTCAGGAAGCCTTGATTATAAATATTCCGGTTTATATACTCAGATTTTGAATATAAGTAGTAGTTCACCCCTTTTAAAAAAAGAATTAATTACCGCAAAGTACACGCCCTGAATACAACACAGAAGCGCCATCTGACATCTACTCATAAATTAGTGTAAAATAGAGGATAAGGAAATTATAGAGATTAGGTGATTGAATATAAAGAAGATAAATTCATATATTCTATTGACTAGCCTGATATCATGTGCACAATTTAAATAAGCTGAATAAAGCTTGCTTTTTTTGAAAATTGTTCTATTGTTCTATATATCAATTATTTATAATAGTAGAAAATTATTTTTTAGGTTAAGCTTATGGATCATAAACATGTAGAAAGCTCGAAGTCGGTACTGGGTAAAAATACTGTTGAGATGCTTCTTCAGGTGCATCAGGATGCAAAATGGGTGCTTGAGAATCTTGGCGTTAGGTGCAAACAGCAGGACATACAAAAAGCATTTCAGAGGTTTGAGGCAGAGGGGAAGTCGGTTGTCTTTGATGACCGGATATTTATTACATCAGAATTGGTTGAAAATTGCCTTGATACAGTTCCGGGTATTGCGGATTTTTTTGTACCTATGAATAGCTTTTTCATAGGCGGCACAGCCCCGTATGTTTACGATGAGAAGGCCGGGAAAGGCGGCTTGATTCCTGAGCCAGAGCATTTGACGCGTCTTGCTCAGATCGCTGAGAAGAATGATATTGTAACTGGCATGGGAAGGGGGATAAAACTTAATGATGAACTACAGCAGATAAATATAATTGCAGAGAATTGCAGTAAACCCCTATATTTTGCAGTAACATCAGATGCAGCTCTTAAGAGAGCGGTTGAGCTTCATAATGAAAGAAAGAACATCATGATCGTGTTCTGTCTTACTCGTTCTCCGTTGGAGGTGAACGAGAATTTTTCAGATTATTTTGTCAAGGTTGTTAATGCTGGACTGCCTGTCTTTATCTCAGCCATGCCAATGGGGGGTATCAGCGCGCCTTACTGTTACAACGGAATCCTTACCATTACTCATGCTGAGGTTCTTTTTGGTATATGCGCGGCGCAGCTTCTAAATCCGGGCAATACATGTATCCATGCTGGTTTTCCTACGATAGCTGATCCAAGGCTGGAATACAATCCAAATTATGGCCTAATAAGTCATCATTTCATAAATATTCTAATGAGTCATCTGAATCTTATGCTCGATCTTCCAACTATCCAGAGCGCAGGAACAACGCATGAAGAGCATCCTACTGACAAGGCTTTGGCAGACTCAAAAACAGGGCAGGCAATCTGTATAAAATATGGATTTCATATGATTCGACATCCATTCTCCTTTCTTAGATACCTAATAGACTTTTCATTTAAAAAGTTAGAGTGGGCTATTGAAAACGCTGAGAGTGTTAGCCCTGACGATGCTCCAGATATAGAGATGCCTGTATATGACGAAAGAGGGATGGAGTCAATCAGGAATATAGGTTTAGGTATGTATATGAACGATACTCTTACAACAGCAAATATTGGGAAAATATTTGTTGATTAAAATATTATACCTTATCTTTTATATTAATGTAATATTCAGCTATAATAAGATAGCGCTCAGATTTGGAGGTAAACTGGAATGAAGGTTGTCATTTATCAGACCAATCCTATTTTAATGAATGTTAAAGCCAATCTTGAAGATGTTATCTCCAAGATCCATGAAGGATGTAAAGAGGGAAATCAACTGATCGTGTTTCCTGAGCTTGCGTTGACAGGTTATTTTGTTGATCAAAATTATCATAAAGTGGCTTTAAGGCTGGATTCTAATGAGATAAAACATCTTGCATTAGCTACAAAAGGAACTGCTGCGGTTGTAGGTTTCATTGAGGAATCTCCATCCATGAATTTTTATAACTCCGCATTAGTCATCGTGGATGGAGAGATACAATTCGCATACCGCAAACTCAACCTTCCGAACTATGGCGTATTTGAAGAGCGGAAGTACTTCGCTTCCGGCAAGCATATTCCAGTCTTTAAACTGAATGATCTGAATATAGCTGTTTATATTTGTAATGACCTATGGCATCCATCACTGCCATATTTAGGTGTTTGTCAAAAGGCGGATATTTTTGTCACTATATTTAATTCATCACAGGGTTCAATGGGGACAGAGTTCAGCAATATCGAAAGTTGGAAAATTATCAACAGCTTCTATTCCCGCATCTTTGGTATATACAATATCTGTGCAAATCGTGTTGGAGAGGAATGCCGGGAAAATAGAAGACACATCATATGCGGGAAGCAGGAACAATCTGCTTTCATAGAAGAATCGATTCATGATCAGTCTGCTAATATTTATAGATTTTGGGGAGGGAGTGAGATCATTAATCCATTTGGTCAACAGATCGCCAAGGCTGTCCTTTATAAGGAGGATAAGATTACAGCAGAGATATCCAGGGACCTGCTTCGTCAAAAAAGGATTTTACTTCCATACCTGAGGGAGGATGATGCCTATTTTACCTATCGGGAGCTTAACCGGATATTATATAACGATTAAGAATTTAGCAATAGTTCACCTCAGGAATATAGATTCTTCATCTTGCGGAAATTATTTGAGATTAACTCTCAAGGGTGGGTTCAAACCAGCACATTGGGTCTTCTGCCATAACATCTCCGCCGCTTAATTCAGTGGCTGCCCCACGACATCCCCCGCAGATGTATTTATATTCACAAATTCCGCATTTCCCCTTTAGGTTGTTTCTATCCCTCAGAAGTTGAAATATATGAGAGTTCTTCCATATATCTATAAGCTTTTCAGTTCTAATGTCCCCGACCTCAACTTTCACTCCAGAACATGGCACAATCTTTCCGTTTGGTTTAATTGTGCAACCGACTATTCCTGCAGCGCATCCTAAACAGGCAGTCTGGTTAGAAATATCCAGACATTCATCCAACATTTCTCTGTTCAGCATATATATGTATGGATCCTCTGATCCGATAATCCTAAATTCCTGTTGCTTTTTAGCGACATATTCATACAATTTTTTACGTTGCTCAATTGTCAGGGCAAGTTTTGCCAGATTCTGAGCTTTTCCAAAGGGAGCTAATGCTCTTACCTCAAAGAAATCTACCTTCATTTCCAGCATCATATCTATCATATCCGGTAGTTCTTTTAGGTTCGACTGATGAATGACAGCAGCTACACTTACCAGCTTAAAATCAAGCTCTTGACATTTTTTTATACCGCGTATAGCCTTTTCAAATGACCCCTTGCCTCTTAGAAAATCGTGACTTCTGGCATTAAGACCATCCAGACTGATCTGAATCTGTTCAAGGCCTATACCTTTTAATTCATGTGCATATTCCTCTAATAGATATCCGTTTGTTTGTAAGGATACTGACAGGAACCGAGAAGCATGATTTGTTATTTCCAGAATATCTCCTCTAACCAGGGGTTCTCCTCCGGAGATCAGTATTTCCTTTGCACCTGAATCTGCAATATTTTCTATAACCTCAAAAGCTTCTTTGGTATTCAGTTCGTCTTTTAAAGGCTTGCCTGCTTCTGCAAGAGCGCAATGTTTACAGTGCAGATTGCAGTCATTGGTTATTTCCCAAGTAATATATGTAGGTTTTTGATTAAATTTACGCCTTTTTCTTTCAAATTTATCCTGTGAAAATTCAAGGATATCCTCTGCTGAGAAACCGTTAGAATCTACCACTTCCACCCCCTGAATAAGGATTAATAATAACAAACTATAGTATCACTTTAAGTAAAATTTGTTTATTTTTTATTAAAATACCTATAATATCCTGCTGCACACATCGGAATATGATGATCCAGCACCCATTTGGTTAGGGTTTCAGCGCCCACTCCATTCCCTATAATCTTTTTTGTGTCAGCTACAAATTTTTCTGATATCTTTTCTATCGTAATATCTTCGCTCTTCATTCCTTCTACAATACCCTTCCATTTACTGAGTAGATCGATGCTGATATTTAATGTTTTTTCAACCTCTTCAACAGATCCGAAATGAGAAAACAGAAGGCGTTTCAGGTCAAGCTTTAAGAAATCTTTCATTGTCCTCATATTTATATCAGGATCAAATTCAGGAGGTGGTGTAGTTGGCACTACAGCGTCAATCTGAGGAATATACACTCCAGCAGCATCCCCAGTAAAAAGTCCTTTATCTTTCTCAGAATAAATACATATATGATGAACAGCATGACCTGGAGAGTCTATCATTCTGAGCTTTTGACCTTTCCCTAGATCAATGATATCATTATCTTTTACAGGCATCACCTTCTCTTTATCTACAGGAAGCACCTCTCCGTACCATTCGTCAATCAGGTCTCCAAAGACCATCTTGGAGCTGTTAACGAGTTTGGATGGATCTATCATATGCTTTGCACCCTTTTCATGAACTACTATTTTTGCTTTGGGCATATCTTTAAGCAGGGTTCCAGCGCCTCCGCCATGATCGAGATGAATATGTGTTATAATAATATATGATATATCAGCAGGATCAAATCCGAATCCTCTTATACCCTCAAGGATCCTTGGAGCAGAATTTGCAGGTCCACTTTCAACAAGCGCTAGCTTTTCTCCGACTATCAAATAAGCAGAAGTAAAATTTGGTATTTTAAATACCTCTGCATCTATCTGGTAAATTGATTCTGTAACCTTCTCATCTCCCATTTTACATTCCTCCGATTTCGTTAGTGGTGAAAAAATATATCAAGGCTTAACGAGAAAATAATATAATTTCCAATTTAAATCCGCTATCAACAACACAGTGTAAAGATGGACAATATCTTCTATATTAATTTTAATTATGTCAAGATAAATAAATTCAATATTTTTATCTTGATTTTATATTTTGTTATGTCAGATATAGATTGAAATAGCAATAGGGATGAATTCATAATATTAGCAGAGACAGGAGGCCGCATTCTATGTCAGAGAAAAGCAATATTATCAAATTAAAAAATTTAGTTGAGGATTGGGAGGGAGAGTATGAAAGATCAATTAAAGAAAAGCCTGAAAGAAAGGATAGGTTTAATAATCTCTCTTGGACAGAGATAAAACCTTTGTATACGCTCTGTGATCTTGAAGATGTAGATTATGAGGAAGATATTGGTCTACCAGGCAGGTATCCTTATACAAGAGGTGTGCATACTTCAATGTATCGATCAAGACCTTGGACAGTACGCCAGGTTATGGGATTTGGAGGCGGACAGGAGAGCAGCAAACGCTCCGATTTTCTGCAAAAACATGGACAGACAGGTTTTAATGTTGTTTTTGATCATCCTACAAATCTTGGTCTTGATTCTGATGATGAAAATGCTGATGGTTTTGTAGGGAGAGAGGGTACTGCTATAGATACGATTCACGATATGAGAGAATTATTAGATGATATTAATATGGAATCTGAAAGCATTAGCCTTGTATCAGCTCATCCTGCCATACTTGCCATGGTAGTTGCTATTGCCTTGGAAAGGGGGATAAATATTGAAAATCTTTCTGGAACACTTCAGAATTATCCAATGATAGGTCATACAATGGGTGGCTGTACAGATGCTTCGCCTCATTATTCAAAAAGGTTCTGCCTTGACATTGTTGAATATTGTTCACGAAATCTTCCAAGGTGGAATTCAACAAGTGTGGCGTCAGGACAGTCAAGAGCGGCAGGCTGTACTGCTGTTCAAGAGATTGCTTTTGGTATCGGTTCTGCTCTTGCTATTATCAAGGGTTGCATGGAGAGGGGGATAGGTGTAGATGAGATTGCTCCAAGGGTTTCATTTTTACTTATTGCAGACAGAGATATCTTTGAAGAGGTGGCAAAATTCAGGGCAATGAGAAGACTCTGGGCCAGGATTTTAAAAGAAGAGATGGGAGCTAAAAATCCCAAGTCATGTCAGTTGAGATTCCATTGTCACACAGCAGGTCATGCGCTTACATATCAACAGCCTATGATAAATATAGTAAGGAGCACAATTCACGGACTCTCTGCGGTTCTTGGCGGATGCCAGTCATTGCATATTAGCTCTGCTGATGAGGGGTTTGCAATACCAACAGAAGAGTCTGCTAAACTTTCACTACGAACTCAGCAGATCATTCTTGATGAATCAGGAGCCGCAGATACC
>JAXHTB010000229.1:0-6288 GCA_034190185.1 Spirochaetota bacterium
AATACTCGGGCCAATGGAAAGATGGGAAAAGACACGGAAAAGGGAAAATGACATGGGCAAGCGGAAAAAGAAAAGGGGAAACATATGAAGGTGAATGGAAAAACGGAAAAATCGAAGGAGAGGGAACATATACTTACGCTCATGGAAGCAAATACTCGGGCCAATGGAAAGATGGGAAAAGACATGGAAAAGGAAAAATGACATGGGTAAGTGGAAGAAGAAAGGGGGATACATTTGTTGGCAACTGGAAAAATGATAAAATGCATGGTAAAGGCATATATAAATATGCAGATGGCAGAAGATATTCTGGAAACTTTAAAAATAACAAAAAACATGGATATGGAATATTAACTTGGTCAAGAGGTAAAAGGAAAGGTGATAAATATGCTGGTTTTTGGAGAAATGATAAGGTTCATGGAAAAGGAACAGTTACTTATGCTAATGGCAGTAAGTATACTGGGAAATGGAGAGATGGAAAGAGAATTACCAGTGAAGTTAAAATAAAAGCGGATCCAGGGAATAAAAAGAAATATACAAGCCGAAAGAAAAAAATAACAAAGAAACGAAGCCCTAAAAAAATTTCAGAACCAGTTTATGCAAAAAAAGAGAAACAACAACCCAAAAAAGAAAAAAAATCTGAAAAAAATAATCAGAATATAGAATTTGACTATGATGGATATATTTACATAAATAAAGATTGGAGGAACTGGATGTTAGTTGCATCTGGTTATAAGGGGGAGAAGGTTCTTGTAGGTAGGAAAATACAGATGGAACTAATTGATGAAAATATAGTGCATGGGAGGATAAAAAAAGTATTTATTCAAAGAGATTACCATGGAACAAAGACTAAATATTGGAAAATAATCTCTGAAAATAACGAGATTATGAAAATACCAGAATTATCAATATGGAGAATTAAATTAATTAAATAATCTGTAGATATATTATTTATGTACAATTATTTTTTTTGATATACATAAAAAAAGAATAGTAATTACATAGATTATATTATAATATAATCAACAAATTTAGTAGGAGTTTATAAAATGTTAAAAGAAAGAGTAGAAAAAGCATTGCAAAAAATCAGACCATCACTTCTTGCTGATGGAGGTAATGTTGAACTGGTTGAAATTACTTCTGATAATATTGTAAAGGTAAAACTTGCCGGCGCGTGTTCAGGTTGTCCTATGAGTCAGATGACATTGAAACAGGGTATAGAAAAGGTAATAAAAGAAGAAGTTTCTGAGATCAAAGAGGTAGTAGCTGTTAATTAAGGCGCCCTCATACTTTACAGTATACAATTAAACTCTTGGGATTCTGGGTTATTGGTTCTTCATTTATTAGGAGCAAGTAACCCGGAACCTGTAAAAGACGAAGAATTTCTATACTATATTACATATTTATTGATATCATAGATCGTTGCTTATAGCTGTAATCAGATGTGATAAAGAGTAGTTAATGTTATATTACTTGATTCTTTGAATATTATTATCACTTTAAATTGAAAGTGCTTATTTTTCTATATTACTTCTTTATATCTAATTTTCCATTAATAATATGATAATGAGTATCAGAATCCTTTATTATATTTTTATTATGGGTAGCAACAATTATAGATACTCCCCTCCTTTTTTTTATATCTTTTAATAATAATAATATTGATCTCCCTGTTTTTTCATCGAGATTTCCAGTAGGTTCATCAGCTAATATTATCTCTGGATCATTAATAATTGCTCTAGCTATTGCCACCCTCTGTTTTTCTCCTCCTGAAAGGGTATAAGGATAGTGATCTTTCACATGTTCTAATTCCAGATATTCAATTAAGCAATCAGCATAATCTTTTATGGAAATTGATCTATGATTTAGAGTTGCTGGATAAATAATATTCTGAAAAGCAGTTAAATTTGGAAGCAGATTAAAGGATTGAAAAATAAATCCAATTTTATTATTCCTATATCTTGATCTTTGAAAATCATTCCACTTATATATATTCTGTTCTTTAAAAAGTACAGTACCCGATTCAGGTTTTAACATGCCGGAAATGACACTTAGAAGTGTTGTCTTGCCTGATCCTGTTTTTCCTGAAATTGAAATTATAGACTCTGAATGTAATTCCAGATCAACTCTGTCCAGTATTCTCTTTTTTGAAAATGAAACTGACACATCCTGCATATATAGAATTTTCATAAGCACAATAAAGGGAATATCTTTTGGAATGTCAGAATATCAGTATTCTTGAGACTTTAGCAGAAAATCGGACATAGCCTTATCAACATTTTTTATACTCTTAAAATAGGTCTCTCCAATATTTAGAATAGTTTTGTAACAAAAGGTATAATGCGGTAGTAAGAAATCTCTTTTTATCGAATTTTTTATAGGTTGTTCTTGATTATTTCTTATATCTCCCATTTTCTTTTTTTCAATAAATTTAAGTTTTCCAGTAATAAAGTCGAAAATGACATCATCTGATCCTAATACAACTGGTGAAGGATCAATAATATTAACCGTAACAACAGATTCGATATCATAAGTCTTTTCAGTTATTTTAGATTCAATTTTTGATAATATACTTCCACTCATATAAATTCTTATACGTTTTTGTTGTATTCCAGTTATTCTATTATCTACAAGAACATCTCTATTAAATTTATAAGTATCAATTTCAATATAATCCTCCCCAAGTCTATATTTTATCCTATAGGGAAGTATTTGAATCTTTTTAAGAGATAAGAGTTTATATTTATTTATAACATCTTCAATTTTTTTATTCAGTTCTAGAAGTTTTTGATCTAAAAATTTACTTTCATTTGTTAACTGACTTGTTGATGGTTCACCCTGATCTTTATTAAATCCTTTTACCTTTGTCTGAGCTTTAAGATGAACATAGCTTAAAACTAATATAATTGATATGATTAATTTTAAACTTCGTTTATTCATTTTTGTTATCCTCTTTTTATTTATTATATTCTAATACATTTACATTATAATGTACACAGGATGATTTTTTTATCAAAGGTTATAAAAATAGTATAATTTTTGATAATTTCCCTTGCAATTAGCAAGGGAAATTATCTTTTTAGACATTACAGTATATAGAATGTGTAATAATTTATTTCATTACATTTGCAAGCAAGCCAAAGAAATCATTCATACCACTAAGATATTTAGGATTATCCATACTTGTTATCTTGCTCCAATTATCCATAACAGCCTCTGCGCTTGGATTTGGAATTACTGCGCCAGGCCCAGTAAGGACCGCACTTCTGCTAAAATAACCAGCTCCAGCATTTATTACAACGCCAGTATCTTCACATTGTTCGGAGCACATATAAAGTACAGCAGGTGTAACATACTCAACATTCATTTTTTCAAATACTTCAGGGGCTAGTATATCCTCAGTTAATCTTGTACCTGCAATCGGCGCTATAACATTAGCTTTGATATTATATTTTGCGCCTTCTAATTGAAGAACATTTGTTAAACCAACGATTCCAAGTTTAGCTGCTGCATAATTGCTTTGTCCAAAGTTACCAAATAACCCAGCAGCCGATGTTGTCATAACGATTCTTCCGAAACCGTTTTCCCTCATATTTACAAAGGCTGGCCTGGTTACACAATAAGAGCCCTTCAGATGAACTGCTACAACAGCATCCCAGTTATCTTCTTCCATCTTTAATATGCTCTTATCTCGCAGAATACCGGCATTGTTAATTAGTATGTCTACTTTACCATATGAATTAATCGCTGTCTTTACTATGTTTTCTCCGCCTTCAGGTGTGGCTACATTGTCAAAATTTGGTGTTGCCTCGCCACCAAGAGCCTTAATTTCCTCTACAACCTTATTAGCAGCGGCATTATCAGAACCTGTTCCATCTCTTGAACCACCTAAGTCATTAACAACAACCTTTGCGCCTCGCTTTGCAAGCTCAAGTGCATGACACCGTCCTAAACCTGCACCAGCTCCAGTTACTATGGCTACTCGTCCTGTAAAATCAATCTTTGACATTTACAAACCTCCATTTTATAAATTATTTTTTTATTTATCTTCAATAACCCTATGTAGCAGGGTTAATTCGAATATTGAAGCAATTTTTATAAAAAAAACATTTAGTTAACTAATTGTATTTAAAATCGATTATTCCTTGATCCTTAAATTCACGAATCTCATTATCACCAAAATTTAATGATTTTAATACTTCTAATGTATCTTCACCTGGAGCGCATCCATATCTTCTATATTCTGGATCATAATCTGAAAATTTCATAGGACAAGCAAACTGTCTCTGTTTTCCACCATATGGACCAGGTACATCAACCAGCAAGCTCCTCTCCTTTACATGATCACTTTCTAATGCCTCTCTCAGATTAAGAACAAGATCAACACAAGCATCCACATCTTTAAATTTATCAATCCAATAATCACTCGTGTTCGATTTTATTTTTTCTGCAATTAGTCGTTTTATTTTACTATTATCATTTGATCTTAAAGCATCTTTAATATTTATATCTCCTAGTTCTAATACATCGCACAAATTATTAAAAAACTGAGGTTCAATTGCAGCAATTGAGATATATCTGTCATCAGCAGTCTTGTAAAAGTCATAAATTGAACCGCCATTTAACATCTCAGTTTCACAATCTACACTACCCTGTCTGTTCAACTCTTTTATTCCGGAAATAGCATGACAAGGAAACATGCCATCTGTAATGGAGATATCTATATGTTGTCCCTTTCCTGTTTTAATTCTATTTATTACAGCCGCAAGTATTGCTATAACAGCATTATTGGATCCTGCAAGAATATCTGAAACCTGAATTCCTATTAAAACAGGTCCTGTATTTTTTCTCCCTGAATAACCCATGACTCCAGATTGTGACAGATAATTAACATCATGGCCTGCTTTATCTTTTAAAGGTCCACTCTGACCATAACCTGTAATGGAACAATAAATAATTCTACTATTTATTTCAGAAAGTTTTTTATAGGATAATCCTAAACGATCCATAACACCAGGACGAAACTGCTCTATTACTATATCATAGCTTCGGAGCAATCGCTCAATAATTATGAAACTACCCTCTTTTTTTAAATCTAATGTTAAAAATCTCTTATTCCGGTTAAGGAAGGCAAAAATTGAGGATATTTTCTCTTCTTGATTTATATAAGGGGAAGATAATCTCATACCATCGATCCTCGACGGTGATTCAATACTTAATATATTTGCTCCTAGATCTGCAAGCTGCAATGTAGCAAATGGGCCAGGTAGAAGTGTAGTAAAATCGAGAACATTTAATCCTGATAGTAATGAATCCATTATTTATCATCCCGAAGAATGCAAAAAAATCAGTGCCCTCAGCAAGATAAACGCCTTGGAGCATAAAAGGAAAAGAATTTGTGAATTCAAGTTAAAGCGAATAATCGATGTGGGACAAAACACAATTCAATCTTACCCTTACCTGAATCATCGAAACTAGTACACAGGCGGGGACGAGATGTCAAGAGCCTGCCTTTTATCCTTCATAAATAATTAAATAATAAAACTAGTTATTCTATAAAAATGAAGTAAAAATCGATTGAAATCCCCAAAAACTATTACAGTATGAATTAAGAATTTCATAAATATATTACCAACACCTATTTCAACATACTATTGAATATTGTCAATATTTTTTTGTAGACATGAAAATCATTCATACTATTTTCTGGATTCATTTTCTATATCCATATCTAAATCTAATCCTTCGATTGGAAACAATTTTCATAAATTAACTTTACAAAGAGATAAATCAATAAAAAAATGATTTACAATTATTAAAAGAAACTACAGAATATTATCAATAGCGCTACTGCAAAAACTGCTTAGAACTATAATTTGCTTTCCATAATAGGTAATAATCACCTATAATCGATTTTAATCAGCATCGATATCTTGAAAATTTACTTTTTGTATGAAAGATAATAATAATATTTTATGTCCAAAAATATATATGAAAAGATACTTGAACAACATCTATTAGAGGGCATTCTTGAACCAGGGAAAGAGATCGGAATAAGAATAGATCAGACCCTTACTCAGGATGCCACAGGGACAATGACATTCCTTCAATTTGAAGCCTTGAACATGAAAAGGGTTCAAACTGAACTTTCAGTATCTTACATTGACCACAACACATTACAGATCGGTTATGAGAATGCAGATGACCATCTGTATCTTAAAACTGCTGCATCTAAATATGGAGTTGTATTCTCAAGAGCAGGGAATGGGATATGTCATCAGGTTCATCTTG
>JAXHTB010000023.1:0-19543 GCA_034190185.1 Spirochaetota bacterium
CTGGAAAAGCGCGGGGCTTTCCTGTATAGTATACAGGCGAGCCTGCGCGGGTGTGCGTGGGGCGAGATCGGGGGTGCGATGGACCAGGTGAGGCTCTACATAGAGCCCACGCTGAACAACCTGGTTGAACAAATTGAAGAACGTGTAAATTCTCTTTTCCTTGTGCTTATGAATCCAGAGGACAAGGAGGTTATCGATAGCATAAAATCCTTTGGTGACCGCGTACAGCGCATACCTATTCCATATGTTTTAGATTATCATACAGAGGTTGAGATATATTATAACAAATTTGGAACGGAGATTGATGATAAATTTCTTCCCGGTGTTTTAGAAAATTTTGCAAAGGTAGTAATCTCTACAAGACTTAACGAAACATCAGAAAATCTCCTAGAATGGATTAATGATCCTATAAAATATATCAAATTTTGCGATAAGAATCTATTGCTTCTCAAGATGGATATTTATACTGGACAAATTCCCTCTTGGCTTTCAGAGGATGACAGAAAAAAATTTAATGCTAAAATAAGAAGGAAAATAATATCCGAAACCGAAGCAGAAGGCCAAGATGAAAACAGTATCTCCGGAAGGAAGTCGATTGAAATCTTTAATGAATTTTATTCAAAATATTCAAAAAACGGCACATTAATTGATATGTCAAAAGTTCATAATTTCTTTAGTTCTCAAAATGGATATACCAAGAAAATACCATCCGGATTCCTTGACTCTCTTGTTACTCTTTATGATTACAATATACTCCAAGAGGTTAAAGAGTCTTTATACAATTATAATAAAACAGAGATTTCAAACAGCATTCTTAACTACTTATTTGCAATTAATTTCGAAATTGGAAGTAAAGTGAAATGTAATTATACAGGGTCAGAAATTGAAATTACTGAAGAATTTTTCAACAAAATAGAAGATATTATTTCAAGAAGCTCAGACATGAAAGCAAAGAAACAGTTCCGAGAATATGTTCAAAAAGAATATACATCGAAAACCCTCTCTTATGAAATGGGGGTTGAGGAAAGAGATATAAAAGATACATCTCTTTATAAACTTCTAATGGAAAAATATCAATATAGCCTGAAAGAAGATGTTCTGAGCCCATTTATAGAAAAGGATAATTTTAGAAACGCCATAAAGGATTATGGAACTCCTGAATTTAATTCCTATGAAAAAAAGATCATCAAAGATGTTAAATTCTTAATTAGGAATCTTCAAAAGAAATATAATTATACTGAAAAGGGCGCAAAACAGGTTTGCATTTATGTAGTAGATAATAAGATCCCTGAAAAATTTAAATAATATACTACTCTTCTTTGTTAAAAAAACAATTCACAAAAAATTCTCTTATTCGCGTTGCCATAATATCCTCAAAACCGATAAAAAAATGGTCAGTATCTAAAACAAACTTCTCCTTCTCTCCTTTGGCTGAATTATAAAGATCCTGGAAGTCTCCTGCAACAAAAGAATCTCGTAAACCTGATATCATTAACTTCCTGCAATCTGAGTTGAGATCCGACTCAAGTCCGTTTACACTTTTTAGAACAGAAATTAAAACCATACCGCTCAATTCTACAGATGTTTGCGCAACTGTCTGTGAGGCTATTACAGCTCCATATGAATATCCAATAATCCCGATTGATACAAGCTCCTTACTAAAAGAAGCTATTACAGATAAAATATCTCTGATCTCCTCTCTGCCTCCTGTGTATCTACTATAATCAACACATAGGCTTGAGATATTATTTGCAGCAAGCTCTTTAGCAATGGATACTAATCTTGGATCATGTCTATTCCCACCAAACATTGGGTGAGGTGGACATAATACAACACCCCTATCAAATTCACCATACGATGTTGCATGAATAGTATGGTTATCTCTTATAAAATCGATGTCTTTTATCAAACCATCTTATCTCCTCTTTATAAATCAATATTCCAAGCATGGGACCTACCGCAGCAGTCTTCACCAAGGCAATATGTTTCAATAACTGCATCAGGATATTTCTCTCTAAGTTTATCAGCAATACCAGGAAGATCATTGTACCCAATCTCCCAATGATCTTCAATAGATTTCCCATCAAGGTATACAATAACATCACATTTTTCCACACCTTTTTTACCAAGATCAACTTCGATTAATATTTTTCTTTCCATAACTGACTCCCCAAATGATATTTAATACTGACAATTCTATTTAAATAATAGAAAATCAGCAAACTACAGGGAATTGCATCAATATCTTAAGACAACCTCCTTTGATGAAGGTATCAGGCAAATTGCAATTTTTCAAATATAACATTCAGTAACATTTGACTTCTATTATACTCTATGTTAATATAGTAATAATTTGTAAATTCTTTTTTAAAAGTTATAATATATACTCACTTTTTCGACCACATAAAATGCGGAGGAATAATTTTTTATCAAACCAAAATTATCTTTTCCAGGGATTCAATGTTCATCCCAATAAAATTGGGGAAACAACTTAGGGAGAGATAACAGTATTATAGATACCCTACAAGTTATGTCTATATTAAATCCTTATTCATCCGCGATCATAAAATAAAAATTATCTTTTTATGTGGAAATAGAATATGAAAAATATAATCTTTATATACCTAATTTCAATCATTCTCTGTCAATGCAGTACATCCAAAAATTCCTTAAAGGAAAGAGAGGACTACCCTAAGGCAGATCCTGAAATTTTCACTGACTGGTCACTATATAGCAAAGGACTTTTCTTTAAATCTAAGAAAGATTACGAAACTGCAATAAGATATTTTTTAGATGCGGCATGCTTCAAAACTGCCCTTGACAGAACCTATTACCAGTTAGCTCTCTGTAATTATTATCTTTTAGATTATGATTCCGCGATAAAATATTCTAAATTATCAATAAAATCTAATATAAATTTTTCCAAACCCTATATGCTTTTGCATTCAATATATTTAAACCTGAAGGATTATAATGCATCTGCTGATATTTTAGAATCCTTAATAGATGTAGATCCAGAACTTATAGATATTCACTTTTCACTTGGAATCCTATATTATAATAAAATTAAAAATTACGACAAAGCGCTTGTTTTTTTCAGGAACATCATAGAACTTGAAAATATTATACATGTTAATGATTACTACAAAGAGCATGCCCATTATTATATAGGATCTATTTATCATAGCACTAATAAGGTAAAAAAAGCGATTGAACATTATAAGAAAGTTCTAAATATAAATCCTGAAAATGTTACAACAACATATATATTAGCTCATACCTTAGTAGATTTATATTTTTTTAAAGAAGCAAAAAAGTACTTATTGAATTATCTTGAAGTATTTCCAGACAATTCAAAGATCAACTCCTTTATTGGCAGGATATATTATATTGAAAACAACCCAAAATCATTGCACTACCTAAGAAAAGGCATATCAAAAGATAGCTATGGAATTCTTTCAAAATCACTCTATTATGAACTTTTGGGCAAGGATAAAGAAGCATTAAAATATATAGATGCAATTATTGAAAAAGCCCCAATGTTAATATCTCCTCATATTGCCGCAGCAAGGATAAATAAAAGAAATAATAATAAGAATAAGGCAATAAGTGAATACTTTACTGCAGGTGTTCTTTTGTACAAAAATAAATTATTTAACATGTCTAGAGCTAATTTTATTAATGTGTTATCAATAAATGATAAAATATCAGAAATTTATTACTATATAGGCAAAATTTATGAAGAAACAAATAAATTAGGTCTTGCTATAATAAATTTAAAAAAAGCATATGAATTAAAAGAAGATACTTCAATATTAGTGCAACTAGGTTATTTATATAGCTTGAAAAACAACTTTACCGAATCTACAAAATATTTCGACAAGGCTATTATAAAAGAGCCTAAAAACCCAAAACCATACTTCTTTAAAGGTATGGTTTACTCCAGAAATAACAATTATTCTGTGGCAGAAAAACTTCTTAAAAAGGCAATTGACTTACAGAATAATAATGATGTATTTTATTTTTATCTTGCAACTGTTCTTGAAAAACAGAACAAATTATATGAAACAATTGACACTCTTAAAAAAGCAATTAAATATAATCCAAACAATGCAAAGGCCTACAACTATCTTGGCTATATCTATGCTGACCGTAATATGAATTTAAATGAATCGATCGATCTTATTCAAAAGGCTCTTGTTATTGATCCATTTAATGGAGCATATCTTGATTCTCTTGGATGGGCATATTATAGAAAAGGCAAGTATAAACGAGCTTTAAAAATTTTCTTAAGAGCCGAGATTCATTTAAAAAAGGAAAATATCCAAGATCCAGTAGTGTATGATCATATTGGTGATACGTATAAAATGACTGGGAACAAAAAAAAAGCTATAGAATACTGGGAAAAATCAATAAAAATTAAAAGTGATACTCGTATAGAGAAAAAAATAGAAAAAATCTTAAAATAAACTGCTTCAAAACAATAAATTCAAGATAGGCTCATAATCCCTATCTTCCCATTTATTTATACTTCTACTTTAGCATTTCCTTTAGTTGTCTGTACGACAGATTCTGAGAGTCAAAGGTTGTAAAGGCATAGAACTTTACCTGTATACAATTATTATATTTAGCAACGGAAAAAATAAAAACGATCCAACTTTTGTGCAAATAAATAGAAAAAATCCCGGAGAAACTATATGAGCTCAGGTTTTTCACATTTATGTTTTAGAATAATTATTATATTTCTACTTTTCCAAACTACAACCTGCTCAAAGAGCATTATCAAAAATGAAAATCGATTAGAGGAACCGAAGATAGATAATGCTGCTTTACTGGTAAAAAGAATAAAGGAATTAAATAACAGATCTCCTCATACATATTCCACAAATTTTTTAATTGAAGGTATAATAAAAGGAAAAAAAGTCAAGCTAGCTGGAAATACAATATTCAACAATAATCCCCGAAGAATAAAAATTGACTTTATTGATGCTATCTTTAAAAGTCCCTTAATCACAGTTGTACAGAATAATGATCTAGTAAAAATATATTTCCCAATTGAAAAAAAACTATTTCTTGATAATATAAATACTATTGATATCAGCAACTATGCAAATATTGAAATTAATATACAGATCCTATACGATCTCTTTTCCGGAAGCATCCCATTAATCAAGGACTATACAACAAAAAAGGCGCTAAAACCAAGTTCAAAAAAAATAAGTAAGATTGAAGGACCAATTTTTCTCATTCTTAAAAACATAAATTTTTATCAAACCATCTCATTCAAAAACAATATTCCAGATAAAATTTTATGGGTTAACAGAAAAAATAATGAGAAAGTAGAGGTTTATCTTGAAGGTCCTAGAATCAATCAGGATATCAATTTCTACAATACTATCCGATTAGTCCATCCAAAACAAAATTGCAGAATTACTCTTCAATTCAAGGAAATAAAATTCAATATTCCAGTGGATATAAAAAAAATTGTAAAGATAAATCTTCACAGAGATGTAAAAATTATAAAAATGATATGAGCAAAGCAAAAATCTATGAGAGATGAGGATGAGGAATAGACACCCTATGAGATTCCCTGAAGATGCAGGAATCTCACTATCTGATCAAAAATTTCCCCACTGATTTTGACCACACTTATATGATATAAACTTTAATCCTCCGCGCCTTTCTCGTTTTATGCCTTTCATTACTCTGCGCATTCGCTGAAAAACTATTATTCATATTCCAATAATTCAGGATCATGTTTAATAGCAATAGTCTTACCAAGATATTCAACCGGAAATCTATAACCTCTAAATCGCTTTTGTAATCTTTTTACATATCGGCTTTGAGGATAAAAATTATACAACTTAGAATAATAGTAATCCGAGTTATCCCAGTTTCTGATTTTCGCAAAACCCTTTGCAATATTCCATATTATCCTGTCTGCTGCAGGATCTGTGACACCCAAGGATAATGCTGAGAGAAGCATTTTCAAACCCTCCCTCGCAGTCTTTCTTCCTTTAACAAACCTTATACCTTTTGAGATAAGCCGATTATAATCACCCTTTTTTATCTCGGTTACAAAACAGCTTCTGTAGATCATGCTGCTTTGACTCCTCCTGTTTTTAAAGGAAAATCTAATACTATGTCCACCTGGATATAACTTTTTCCCATAGTTTATCTCATAAAGATCATCACTGATTTTTCTATATCCAACTGGAATACCGTCAAGTGTCACCTTTAGTGATTTATCTTTAATTCCAGTATCTTCAATACCACTAAATACCTTAATAGCAATTCTAGGTTTGTTATCCTTAATTAAGTTACTAAGATAACCATCATTATCAATATGGCTTGAAATATATACCTCAGCTTTTGGGATGCCTCTGTTAAAGAATTCTGCAAGTGCATAGAAGTATGCCTCTGCCTCAAGTTGATTATACAGGATATCGCTTAACCTCTTTGAATGCTTTTCATCTGAGAAAAAGCCAGGCTCTCCAATAACTCCAGGGCAAATATTTCTTGTCTCGCGCAGGATCATAGTTCCTGTTTCTTTATAAATAGCAAAGTCGGATATAATCTTTCCCTTTTCGTCAATTATCTTGTGAAACTCATCCATCAACATATTAGCAAAGATATAACTTAAGGGGCGCACTCTTTTGTTCCCCCAAATCAAAACGCATGGATAATTTACTTCATCCATCCTTCTTGCTGTGCCATTATGATGAAGACTAATTAAAAGATCAGGATTTACTTCTCTTACCATATCAACCCTTTCTTTAAGAGGAACATCCTCATCCTTTTTTCGACTAAGTGAGACAGAAGCACCTGCTTTAGTAAGCATATTCTTTAGAATAAGAGCAACACTTAAATTGACATCTTCCTCAGTAATTCCATCGGGACCAACTCTAAATCTATCCGACTCGCCTTTACCGCCATGTCCTGGATCTAAAAATATCTTTTTTTCCTTTAAATATGGATATTTTTTTAGATCGATATCACCAAGATAATCATACCTATTTTCAAATAATCCGCATCTGATCAAAAAAAATCCAAATAAGACAATCATAATGAAAAATACTATATAATACAGTATTTTTATATGTATCTTTGTATCATATCTATCTGTATCCTGAACACTCAGCATGTTCATATAACCTCTCAAATAAAGATACTTCGTTTCTCCTCCAAGTCGGCAGCTAATACAAGGCAATCACTTTTTCACAACATTATCAAATAATTATTAACAATTGATTATTCTATAGATCCATTCTTTCTTCAGCAACTAAAAATTTCAATTTCTTCTGAGTTAATATAATCATATTACAGTAAAAATTCAACATAATCTCTATCCAAACATATCATTCGATCAATCACCTTTTACCATTATACTTGGTCAACAACTTGAAAGAATATACGTTCGCATTTTAGTTAAATAGTAGTATTATAGTTTATGCAAAATATTTTCAGTAAAATAATAGAACATGTTCTCTCTAATAATCTTAATGTTTTTCACAATATCATATTCATCTTTAAGATCGGGTGTGTCGCTTACAATCTTGAACAGATAACATTTCACATTAAATAATCTACAGGCTTGTATGATTGATGCTCCCTCCATATCCACAAGATCGGCATAGATTGAAACCCTTTCCCTGTCCTGCTCATCAATAACTGCCCTATCCTGAGTAGCTAGAGAAGCTATAGGGAATCCTTTAAGCAGATCAGGTTTAATAAATCTCTCCCCTCTATTTGCGATTAAAGGTCTATCATACTCTATTACATTATCTATATGGAAAATATCACCAATCTTCTTTTCTCTTTTGGTTGATCCTGCAGCGCCAATATTATACAGATGATCGATTCTATATTTCCACACTAGATAGGAAGCGGCAACTGCCGCATTCGATTTACCTATACCTGATACGATTAAAGAAATTTTATCATTACTAAATACTTTAAATGGATTCGTATCAATCTGTTTAAGAGATAATCCTGTAATAAAAGGTTTAGCTTCGGACAACGTTGCCATCACAATTCCTGTCATATTATGCCCCTCTTTTTTGCCATCTCTTCAAGAGTATTTACAGCCCTTTCTCCATCTTTACCCAGATCAATAGTAAATGAATTAACATAAAGTCTAATATGTTCATCTATAACCTCATCATCCAATTCCTGAGCATGATGTTTAATAAAATCCTTGGATGCATCCCTATTCTCAAGAGCATATTCTACAGATAATCGCATAATCTCTTCAATATCCTTTAATATTTCATTATCATTCATCCTTTTCACAGCAATACATCCAAGCGGAATCGGGAGTCCAGTTTCCTGTTCCCACCATTCTCCCAGATCAACTATCTTTATTAGATTGTATTGAGGATAAACAAAGCGCCCCTCATGGATTATAAGTCCAGCATCATATGTACCATGCTGCACTCCTTCAATAATATTATCAAACCTTGTTACTACAATGTTATTAATACTAGAATTCCATAGCTTTAAAAGAAGATTAGCAGTAGTGTACCTGCCTGGAATTGCCACTTTCATGCTTTCAATATTATCTATTTTTTCTCTTGCAACTAGTAATGGCCCGCATCCAAAGCCAAGGGCAGCGCCAGAATTTAGTATACTGTATCTATCCCTTAACAGAAGAAAAGCATGAAACGATAGCTTTGTTATCTCATATACACAATCAAAAGCCTTGTTATTCAAATACTCAACATCGTGTATATAAGGTCTGAATGAATAATCTCTTGTATCAATTAGATTATTAACCATAGCATGAAATATAAATGTATCATTAGGACACGATGAGAAGGCAGTGTCAATTTTTTTCGAAAGCATATTCTAAAATACCTGTTAATATAGTTTTAGCCTTTTAATTACTATTTCAATCGATTTCAGTTTAACAGAAAGCAAATAGATAAATAATTACATGATCCCAAATAAATACTTGTCAATGAGAATGTATAGCTATATTCTACAGATAGAATATATCCAATATATCACACATTTTCATTATGTAACTAAATATAAATCAGGATACTCTAAAGATAGAATAAGATATATTGGAAAATTTTTTTTTGATCAGTCTTATATCCCTTCAAATCAAATTACTGACATGTTCAAGAAAATATTTTAAAAAATATCAGTGTCAATATATTATACACTCTTATAATTTTCAGTCATTGAAAAATATAATATATATTAATTATAGCGAGGCATTATGAAAAGCATAAAAAAAATTACAATTATCTTAATATTTATATCACTAACCATAGTTACTGTATCTGATTCTTATTCCTCAAAATCCTCAATTAAATGGCATAGATTGGATAAGGGTTTACAAAAGGCAATGAAGCTAAAAAAACCTGTACTTGTCGATTTCCATGCTGACTGGTGTGGCTGGTGCAAGGTTATGGATAAAAAAACCTTTTCTAACCAAAATATTATAAATAAAATAAACAAAGATTATATTGCAATTAAGGTTAAAGTTGATTCTAAGGAAGCTTTATACTATAAAAGCCAAAAAATGACCCCTCAGCAGTTCGCAAGGAAGGTTGGGGTACAGGGACTTCCAGCCTTCCTCTTTATTGATAAAAACGGAAGGATAATAAGAATTGTATCAGGTTATCAGGAAGCCAAGATTTTCTTGCCTATTCTAGGATATATAAAAGATGAATGTTATAATAAAAATGTTACATTTATTGATTATGTCAAAGGAAAGGGGAAATGCAAATAAATTAAAAACAGAACAGGAATAAAATGATAAGGAGATATAATAATTATTGAAACAATCGACGATAAGGATACTGAGATGTTGATGATTGAGGAATACTAAACAGATGAAATGATAGAATATTTCATAAAAGACCGAAATGCCTTAGAGATGAAGCAAGTACGGAATCCTCTTTTGCAGTCAGCCTTAATGCATCTAATATCTTACCTGTCTTTTCCTTATCATACTCGTGTATTTCATGTATTGTTTCTTCTTTCGCCTGATAAAGGACTGTTCTTCTATCCCAATATGCAAATCCGATAACAACTGCAACTAAAGATGTAAATATACTACATAAAACCCATAGAAAGGTATACAACTGCTCGAATCTCTCATTAACATCATCGAATCTCTTATTGATATCATCAAATCTCTTATCTATCTGATAAAGTTGTCCCTTAATCTCGCCAATATTCCTAAATAATTCCTGTTCCTGGCCAGGCGTTAATGCAAAAGAAGTTGAAACAGTGAATACTATAATAATTAAAGTTTGAAGATATCTTCTCATTCTACTTCCCATCATGATTGACCCTTTATATAAGCGCTTCTATCATACATTAAAATAATAAATATAGAATAAAAGATCAAGCATTTAATCTATAAATTGATCCCGTTTTATTATCAAACTTTGTGGTATTTCCAAACCAATACTAGCCATTCCCATCCTTGTTATCCATTAATATTTCCTCTGCCAGAATCTTCAATTTTGGAGATACCTTAACAGGAGTATAATCCTTTTTTTGATGAATAGCGTCATCCTTCAATTTATCTTCGCCAATCCACTCCCCGAGAGCTAAAATCATCCTTTCAAAGATCTCATCAACCTTATCCCTTATATTTGCCATTTTATAAAATTTGAAAGCTATAAGAGGCATTTTTTTATCATAATAGTAGAAGTCTGCAATCCTTGTAAGTCCATCTTTGTAATTTGTCTTCACAAATATTTCTATAGCCTTCTGGATATTACCATTATTAAAAAATTCATTCCCTTTTCTTATAAGGGCTATCCTTTCTTTTTTATCCACAGGTAGCCTCTTCCAAAAGTTAATATAATGATCAGTGTTTCTAATCATTATTACTTATAAAAGTCAATGACAGTTCTTTATGATAAGAAACACACATCTTATAATTATATATCGTCAGGAGTAAATAGGAAAGGTATCAATTTTTAACAGGGATAATAAAATGATCAGGAACAGGGAATTGTGAGCATAAAAGCAAAGCCTCTTTACCCACTTCCTCAATTACATTATTATCATTTATATTATTTGCGACCCTATTTATGAAGTCTGCAATACAATCCATCTGATTTTCCTTCATACCTCGAGTAGTAACTGCAGGAGTTCCAATTCTCAAACCGTTAGGACTGAAAGGAGGTGCAGAATCACCTGGTATTGTATTATAATTTGTTACAATTCCTGCCCTGTCTAATGCTTTTGCCAGCTTTTTGCCTGGAATTCCCTTATTTCTGAGATCAATAAGTATCAAATGATTATCTGTACCCCCAGATAAAAGATTAAATTCATATTCAAGAAGCTTTTCAGCCAATCTTTTCGAATTTTTAATAATCTGCCTGGCATACTCAACAAACTCTGGTGTATCCGCCTCTGCAAGAGCAACAGCAACAGCAGTTAGTGTATGCATATGAGGACCGCCCTGCAATCCCGGAAAAACAGCTTTATCAACATTATCTGCATGTTCTGCCTTACATAACAACATTCCACCGCGAGGACCGCGTAATGTTTTATGCGTTGTTGTTGATACAATATCACAGAAAGGGACAGGACTTTTATGTAAACCTGCCACAACAAGTCCTGATATATGCGCTATGTCACTAACATGGTAAGCGCCAACACTAATGGCTATATTATTGAATATCTCAAAATCGATCTCCCTGGGATATGCGGTTGCGCCAGATATAATTAGCTTTGGTCTGTGTTTTTTTGCAAGATCTTCAATCTGATTGTAATCGAACATTCCTGTAGTTGCATCAACTGAATATTGAACTGATTTATAAAACCTACTAGTAGAACTTACGTTCCAGCCATGTGTGAGATGACCACCGTGAGATAATGAAAGTCCCATTATAGTATCTCCTGGTTCAATTAGAGCATTATAAGCTGCAAGATTTGCGACAGATCCAGAATAAGGTTGTACATTTGCATGATCTGATTTAAATATCTTCTTCGCCCGATCAATACCGACTAGTTCAATAAGGTCAGTCACCTGTTGTCCTTCATAATATCTTCTACCAGGATAGCCTTCGGAATATTTATTTGTAAGGCAACTTGCAGATGCTAACATAACCGCCTTAGATATATAATTTTCAGAAGGGATCAACCTTATTGAGCCGCTTTGTCGAGCCTCCTCCTGTCTTATTAACTCATAAATTTGAGGATCATACTTCTCAAGCGCAGAAATCATAATTTATTTCTCCATAAATAATGTAAATAATTGACATTTTGTTTATTATAAAATTATATTGATCAATCTATTATTATATTACAAGACTTATTGAAACAACTATAGCTAATACTTACTTTAATTTATATGAAATGCCGAAACCACGCAGAAGAAGACGCAATTGCAATCTGTCAAAAATTTGGATATGGTTATTGCAAAATATGTTGTGAAACCAAGGATGGTCCATACATATGTACCTGCCCATCGCCTAATGTTCATTGCAAATACAGGTCAGAATGCCTTATTAATTATTTATCAAAGAAACATTAAGTAATTACTTCAATTTCTCATATCATCAAATAATAGCTTAATTGCTAAAATGATCTTCATCAACAAGTCTATATCCATTTACAAAGGAAATTCCATCCATCACTTTTTTTCCTTCTGGTTGAATCTGTATAATTTCAAGATAACCATCAATTGTTGCCACTAAGGGCATTCTTCCTTTAATTATCTTGAAATAACCAGGTTCAATTCTTGAAAATGAACAATCATCTACAAGCCTTGTTTTCCAGATTTTTACTTTTTTCCCTCTAAAATTTGAGCATGCAACAGGCTTTGGATTTAATCCCCTTATAAGATTATGAATAGTTTTAGATGGTCTTTCCCAGTTTATACAGGAATTTTCCTTGTCTATTTTCTTGCAATATGTTGCTTCATTATCGTCCTGCTTCACAGGTCTTGCCTTATTCACCACAAGAAGTTCTATTGCATCCTTTAGAAGATTTGCGCCTAATGGCAAAATAATGTCATAGAGTTCTTCTGAAGTCATATCCCGATCAATAGCAACACTTTCCTGTAAAAGTATATCACCTGCATCAAGATCTGCATTTATTATCTGTACAGTAACACCGGTCTCGATCTCGCCATTAAGCAATGCCCACTGAACAGGAGCCGCCCCTCTATACTTTGGAAGAAGTGATGGATGGAGGTTAATAGTTTTAAATTTAGGGATATTGTAAATATTTGGCGGTATTATCCTTCCATAAGCGACAACAACAAATATATCAGCATCTTTTAACTTAAATTCATCGATAAGAGAGTCATCATTTAAGTCAGATGGTTGAAAAACTGTAATACCCTTTCCAATTGCAACTTCCTTAACCGGGCTTTGATATATCTTTCTTCGCCTTCCTGCAGGTTTATCCTCTGCTGTTACAACAAAGGAGATCTCGAATTCCTCCAATAGCTTATCAAGACAATATCTGGAAATTTCCGGTGTACCGAAAAAGCCTATCTTCATGATTTACTATTTAACTTTTTTATCTTTTTTAACCTTGATGTCAATTCCTTTCTCCTGTATTCCTCAAGGTGATCGATAAAGAGAACACCATTAAGGTGATCTATCTCATGCTGCAATACTCGCGCAAGAATACCTTCAGCTTCAATCTTCATCTCTTTGCCATCTGGCGTTATTCCTTTTACTAAAACCTTTGATGGTCTGTATATATCAGAAGAAATACCAGGGAAGGAAAGGCATCCTTCCTCGAATGGCTCCTTGTCATCCGAACTGCTGATTATCTCCGGATTTATTAGAGATAATAATGGTCCATCATACATCTCAACATCACAGACAATAATTTTTTTCGAAATGTCTACCTGAGGAGCTGCAAGGCCGATCCCTCTTTCCATATACATTGTATTCTGCATTATCTTAATTAATTCTATAATTTCATCATTAATGTCCAAGACATCTTCTGCTTTATCTCTTAGTGTTTTATTACCGTAGTAAACAAGTTTATATTGCATATCATTCCCATCAATTTATTTTATTAAAGAAATTCCAATATAAAGTAATATAGAATGTCGACACTGATTATTTCCGATTTTTAGTGATCTTTTGAAAAAATTGAAACCGGAATATCATCAATTTTTTTTTAAATGACATATAGATAATAAATAATAATCAGAAGTTCATACTTAGGTATTCGTAAAAAGACTTATGATCTTCAAATATTATATCTGCTTGCTGAAGATATAATTCAGAAAGAGATGTTTCAAGTGCAAAGCAGTCAATATTTGCCCTTTTAGCAGATAAAATGCCAAGGGGTGCGTTTTCAATAACAAGTGAATCGCTATAACAACATCCCAACTGTTCCATTGCTGTAAGATAGGGCTCCGGGTCAGGTTTTCCTTTTTTTATACTATCGATAGTAACAATAACACTAAATTTCTCTAATATATCATCAGGCAATACATGATTAACTGATCTCATAAGTGATCCTGTAACTAGTGCAAGAAGCACCTCATTTTTTCTGAGTAACTCAATTATTTCCCTAACAAAAGGGAAAACCTCAACATTACAATCTTCAAATAAATTTAACTTTTTTTCTAACATCAACATCATTTCATCATTATTAGGCAGTTCCTTGCCTTTTTCAATCAATATTTCCTTAATAGATGATATCCCTGACATTCCCTCTCTTTTAAATATGTCCTCCTTGGAAATATGAATTCCACAGCCCTTAAAGACCTCCTGCCAATTCTCTGCATGAGAGTTCATTGAATCAATAATCACTCCATCCATATCAAATAATATTGCTTTATATTTCTGCATTTACCTTAATTAGTTACAATTTTTCTCTAATCTAGAAATTATATCATTTCCATAATTTATTTTTTTAAGAAGATTCTCCTTTGCAAGATACTGATCATCTCCAATGCTCTCAGCCATCCTTAACAACCGCATTGAATGCTTAAGCTTAGCTATCTTTGCTTTATTTACACCAAGGCTTTTACAGTTTACAGACTCTTCTATCTTATTTTCATCAATTAGTTTATTGGCAATCTTTAAATATTGTTCCTCAAGTTCCTTCTTTAACCTTTCAAATATATCAGGATTAACAATCTCATTTATATCAATCTTCTGAATATTATCAACATCATTTTGCAGGATTTGTTGAAGTACCAGTTTAGCATCATTATATTTGCCGCTATTTAATAGATCAACAAAGGAATTTGTGTTCTTTGTCTGCAGTGTTGCAACAATTATTAAGCCCAGCAGTAATGATGTTAATATTCCGCCAAGCGAAAATCCAACACTTATCTTTTTTCTAAAGAGAAAGAATATACAAATAATGGGGATTACTCCCCCAAAAAAAATATATGTTAATACTATCACCTGATTTAACCTTATCTAATTGAAGGTAGAATATTATTTCCTATTAAGTTTATGTAAAGCAGGTTTCTTGACATCAAAGGCTGTTTAGGATCAATTACAACACGACTATAAAAAAAAAGAAATTTAACGATAGCGGTTTCTGTAAAAACACCAACTATCAAAAATCTATCTCTCTTTACTAGAGTGAGCTAATTCTCAACCTTTCCCGATGACTCTCAAAGGCTAGATCTATCAGCCTGTCTAATAGATCACTATATTTCAAACCTGTATTTTCCCATAATTTTGGATACATGCTAATGCTTGTAAATCCAGGTAGAGTATTTATCTCATTCAAATAGTAAGCACTGCTATTATTCTCTAAAAAAAAGTCAACCCTTGCCATACCATTACAACGTAAAATATTACAGGCTTCTATTGCAGTTTGCCTAATTTCGTCAGCAAGCGCATTATCTACATCAGCAGGAATAATAAGTCTAGCACCATCAGGATCGATATACTTAGCTTCATAAGAATAATACTCATGTTGGGGTATGACCTCCCCCAAAATAGAAGCTTCAGCATTATAATTCCCAAGAACAGAGCACTCTATCTCCCTGCCATCAATAGCTTTTTCTACAAGAATTCTATCGTCTATTTTAAAGGCATATTCAATAGCATTTTCAAGATTCCCTTTTTCCTTTACCTTTACAACACCTACTGAAGAACCGGCACAACAGGGTTTAATAAAAACCGGAAGATCGAGTTCATAAAATATATTTCTTACAATATCAGAAGATTTATTGTCCCAATCAGACTTGGTAAATGTAATCCAAGGTACAACAGGAATACTGTTGTCGCGAAGAAGCCTTTTGGCAATATCCTTATCCATAGCAATAGCAGATCCCAAAACATCAGCTCCAATAAAGGGAACCATTGACAATTCCAGTAATCCCTGCAATGTGCCGTCTTCACAAAAGGTGCCATGAATAACAGGAAAGACTATGTCTAACTCTACACACTTATTATCGTTTATATTATACAGTTTGAGTTTATTATTATCTTCATAATGATTTATAAGCCACTTGCCGGTCTTTTCCAGAGATAGGAGAGAGCCAAAATCTTCATCATGTACTATATTTGGACTCTCCTGAACATACCACTTCCCGTCTCTATCAATCCCAACTGCAACAACCTCATATCTGCTTTTATCAATAGCTGATATAACTGATGCAGCAGAACAGCGTGAAACATCATGCTCCTGTGACCTGCCACCGTATAATATTCCAACTTTTACCATAACTCAATAAGCTTGATCAAAAAATTACTATAAATTGATTTTGGATAATAATTCCCTTTATTCCATAATAAAATAGTTCTAACGCATTTTTTATACAAATTCTGAAAAATTCCCGAATAGAGGATTTATTACTAATTATCAGATCAATTATTAGGCATTATTAATCAAGAAACTCCTTATGAATCAGCTTGGATGCCAATTCAGTAAATTTCTCATCAACTACACACGATATCCTAATTTCTGATGTAGATATCATCTCAATATTTATGCCTTCTTTTGCAAGCACCTTAAACATCCTGCCTGCCACTCCATATGAAGACAACATCCCAACACCTATTGCTGACACAATTGCAATATTTTCCTTATAATCAACTGAACTAGCGCCAAATTTCTTTTTTAATTCTTCGCATACTTCAAGAGTCCTTTCCAGATCACTCTTTAGCACAGTAAATGAAATTGAGGCTTTATCATCTATACCTGTTGACTGTACAATCATATTTACATATATCTTATTCTCTCCGAATTTATCAAAAAGATCTGCAGCCACTCCAGGCCTGTCAGGAATATCTCTAATGGTTACCTTAGCTTCGTCAACTTTAGAAGTGACCCCGCTAATAACATACTCCTCCACAATCTCCTCCATAGGCATAACAACACTGCCTTCATCATAAGTGAAACTTGACCTGACATGAAGTTTCACATTATACTTCTTTGCAAACTCCACAGCTCTTGAATGCAATACAGTTGCTCCAAGTCTGGCAAGTTCTAGCATTTCATCATAACTTATCTCTTTCAATATCTTAGGGTTCGGGATTATTCTAGGATCTGCTGTAAAAACTCCAACTACATCTGTAAATATTTCACACTCTCGAATATTAAGAACAGAAGCAAGAGCAACTGCTGAGGTATCAGAGCCGCCTCGTCCAAGGGTTGTAATATTCTCTTGATCATCAACTCCTTGGAATCCAGCGACAAGAACTACACTATTCTTTCTTAAAGCGCTTTCAATCTTTTCTGTAGAGATGCTTTGAATTTTAGCATTAGAAAAATTTCCATCAGTAATCATCCTTACCTGTGAACCGGTAAAAGATATTGCATCAATTCCAATCTCATGAAGAGCCATAGCTAGCAGGGAAATGGAAACCTGCTCTCCTGTTGAAAGAAGCATGTCCATTTCTCTTTTACTGGGATTACTGGTCACTTGAGATGCCAAATTAACTAGAGTATCTGTTGTTTTACCCATTGCAGAAATTACTGCAACAACTGAATAATCTCTTAATATATAACTTTTTATCCTTTCAGCAACTGCTTTAATTCTTTCAGCGGATTCCACTGAGGTTCCGCCATATTTCTGAACAATAATATTCATTTTAAACTATCTTTAAAATAATCCTTCCATTGATTATTTTACTGCATACTTTTGTTAACCTCAATAAATTTAATTGATTTAATTTATTAAAGTCCAACTGAAGTTAAATATCTACTTTCAGCAACTTCGATTGTGTACGATATAATTCTTTAACAATAAAAGAATCAATCACTATTATAATATAAGATATATAAACTTGAGTATTTACAACTCTCATTCAATATTCACGATAGTACCAGATTGTTCCTCTGTAACAGTTACCACGCCAATAGGATTTTCACTATAAACACTCGGCAACTCTCCAGCTCCTATAATTGTAGTCGATGTATAAATCTTATATGTTTCTCCAACAGGTACATTAGTAATAGAAAATGTGCTATCACCCTCCCCTACCCAAGTTACAAGTGGTGGGATCTTAAAACTATCAACCCTAGTGTTATATTCATTCCACTCAATTTCATATTGTCTATCTTCAGTATTAACGCAATCAACAAAGTTATTGTAATCAATTTTATACTGTTCAAACTTCAGGTAATCATCTAAAATATATTCCACATCATCAGGAAAATAATGAACCAAATTGCTGCCTTCATGCAGAATAGGAGTCTTTGGGTTGTCGCAAATGGAAGGACGTGTTCTATTTTCAATTTCATATTCACTGATATCATGATTACTGCTAATTGCAACAACATAGCAATTATTTATACCGACATCACCAGCAAGAGTAACTGTTGCGCCCTTTACATAAGTCCTGGCAATTGCAATAATATTCCCACCAATAAATTCATTATAGAACTTATATTTATCAGCTAATGAATCATAAGCATAGTGTTCCTCTTTTACGTTCCGAAGCCAATCAGAAAGTGCATAGTAATGTCGAACATAATGATATCCATCATCATCGTCGTTAATATAATCGTATTCGTATTTCTTAATAAAATCCTTCACAACTAATCTGATCTCAAGCACTGTCTCATCATTATCCCTATTAAAGACAAGCCCATTCTCAATTAGAATATCAAGAGGGAACACCCTGTTTTCATCAAATCCTTCAAGAAGGTTATCATAATAGGTTTTATTCTGTAATTGATTGAAATCAAATCCATAAGTATCTTCCTCATGAAATACCACTTCAAGATCCTTGTTATACTCCCATTTCCCATTGCCATCAGAAACAAAGTAATATTCCTTTGCATTATTAATTATCATCTTTCTAATATACATTCTTACATAATTCCAGTAGAAATCCGGTCTTACATCATTATTCCTATAAATTACTCCTTCCCCATTAAAAAAAGGGTCATTATTATCTATTGCTAAACTATACACCTTCCTGTAATTTGCAAAGGACTGTTCATGTTTTTTATTTTCGCTCTGTACCCTTAGTTCAGCTAAATCAAGCATTAATATAGTTGGAGATACCATCCAGTTATTTTCATCTGCTTGATCAGGATCATTTGACGAATTTTTATAATCATCTACAGAATCATCCTGTGGGAATTCCATTGCCCATGGTTTTGGATTATTTGATTCATA
>JAXHTB010000230.1:0-6265 GCA_034190185.1 Spirochaetota bacterium
AATAGGCTCTTGTTATTCCTATTTACCTGTACGGTTTTCAAAAAAAATTATACATCAATCCCCAAATAGCAGTTATTTATCCAAGGATATAAAAGAGGATAGGGTTCAGTTTGATGTTATATCTTTTGAAAGAAAAGGGAAAGGGAGAAACTTATTAAAGGGGGGAAGGTCTTACAGGATATATTTAAAAAAACATTTTGCGAGATCTATAGGGCTTTCACATGTTGATAAAATAAATAATAAAGGAGTGGAGTATGCTTTTAAGGGCCGCTTTAAAGAGGCAGAAATTCTTTTCCTAGAATCGATAAAGGAAAACAGTGAATTTGTGCCTGCCTATAATAATCTTGGAATAATATTTGAACTTTTTGGATATAAAGACAAGGCTTTTTATATGTACTCCAAAGCATGTTTACTAGAACCGCAAAATGAATATTTTAGAAGAAATCTTTTATATTTTCACAATAAAAAGAACTTAGAATAATTCATTATTTATAAAGAGACAAAGAGATAAAGGGAAATATAATGAATATAAATTATATCCCTTATTTAGAAATAGAATAATCAGGCTAGGACAATGATATCTGCTGGAAATGATATTTTACGCATCCTTTTTTTACTTTTATTTAGCGCTGTTCTTTTAATGGAATTTTGTTATTGCATCGGATTTGCCGAAGAGTTGGAGGAGACAAACATTAAACAAGAAATTTTATCCGGGAAAGAGAATAGTGAAGTTGACAGGGAGATCAGTGATCTTCTCCCAAGAAAGAGAGAGTGTGTTTCAATGGTGAACGCCATTGTCATTGATCTTATCTTGCCAGGGGGAGGTCATTTCTATACTGGAAAATATTATTACGGTACAGGGTTTGCTCTATTAAAGGTCATTGGCGGTTGTTTGTTATATCATTATTATGACCAGTGGAAAGAGAAGAGGTCTGACTATTATTCATCAAAAACCGGGGATAAGATCAATGGTAATAATCCCAGAATTTTGCAAAATAATGGTTCAAATGGATCAGAGCTTATTCAAAAAGAGAAATTGGATTATGATAGGTCTGCGCAAAATTTAACCTTCACAGTAATAGCAAATGCTGCCCTTTATTTGTCATCACTTTTTTTAACATATTCAAGTGTTAAAAAAATAAACGAGAGTTCAATCCCTACATTTGAATTTAGTTATAGCAGCAACAGATTGTATGCAAAAAGAGAGGAGATTGTATCTTTTACTTTTAATTTCAGGATTTAAGTATGTTAACGGATAGATATAAGAGAAAATTAGATTACCTCAGGATTTCAGTTACTGATAAATGCAATCTACGATGTATCTACTGCATGCCAGAAGAGGGGGTAACTCTTCTGCCTCACGATGAGGTTCTTAGAAATGAAGAGTTTGTTCATTTTGTTGAAATTTTTCACTCTCTTGGAGTGAAAAAAGTAAGATTTACAGGCGGAGAACCTCTTATTCGTAAAGGATTTGTAGATATTATTGCCAGAATACGTGAATTATTACCAGATATAGAATTATGTCTTACAACAAATGGTACGCTCTTAGGCGAGGCGCTTGATGACATCTATAGAATAAAGCTAAAAAAGTTGAACATAAGTCTGGATACAATGTCACGGTCGCGTTTTAAGGAGATCACAGGCAGGGATAATTTCGATAGAGTTATTACAAATATTGAAAAGGCTATAGACTACAATTTCTTCGACATCAAGATAAATTCGGTATTATTTGAGGAGTCCTTAGACGAGCTTGACAGCCTGCTTGATTACTTTAAGGACAAGAATATCATTATAAGGTTTATTGAGAGAATGTCCTTTTTCGATAATAGCAATACAAAAACCTTTGTTTCCTCTGATAAACTGATAGAAATCCTTAGACAAAAGGGCACACTGAGACGAAAAGAGAATGTGGATACTAAGGTAGCCCAGATGTTCGAGCTTCAGTATTTGGATAAATATAATATTAAAATTGGCGTAATCCCCCCAATAACACATAATTTCTGCTCAAAATGCAACAGGCTGCGCCTAACATGTGACGGTTTCCTGAAAACCTGCCTCCATTCTTCGATAGAGTATGATCTAAAGGGTCCTTATAGAATGGATATGGGCGATGAGGCATTAAAGGATATAATACTTAAGGCTGTAAGCGAAAAACCGCTAAGACATGATTTTGATTGCGCTGTAGACAATAATTCAGGTTGCGCCTCAATAGTATCCGGAAGAAGCATGTCAAAGATCGGTGGTTAGTAAAAGGATTTACACCTTCTTTCGTCCAACCCTTGCAGCAAGTAGCACTGGGTCGTAAACTGTGGAAAACGGAGGCGCATAGGCAAGATCAAGATTAAATACCTTGTCAATTGTCATGTTATTATGAATAATGGTGCTGTAAACATCGATTCTTTTTACAGACTCGATTTTGCCTGCTAGCTGAGCCCCTAAAACTCTTCTGTCTTTCCTGCTTATAATAACAATAGATGTAATTTCAGAGGAGCCCGGATAATACCCTGCTCTGTCTTTGGATTTAAGATTCAGCTTTACAGGGTCAAGTCCAAGAGTTGTAGCATCCTCCAGAGTAAGTCCTGTCCTTGCAATGCCGAGATCAAATACTTTTATTATTGATGTATTCAGCACTCCGGCGAATTTTTCTTTTTTTCCCGTCATGTTAAAACCTCCAGACATGCCCTGCTTGTTAGCCTTTAGAGCAAGAGGGCTGTAGAGCTCCAAATTAAAATTGATCATATTGCTAGTAGCGCAGTCGCCCGAGGAATAAATATCGGTTATGCTGGTTTCACTATACTCATTTACCTTAATTGCGTTGTTAACGCCCAGTTCAATCCCTGCATCTTTGGCAATTTCGGTATTTGGGATCATCCCAAGGGATAGTATGACGCCGTCGGCATCGACAATTTCCTTGTCTGTAATAACCTTTAAACAATTTCCATCTTGTTTTATTCCTTCAAATCTATATTCTAACTTTACGATAACACCTTTCTGCATCAGTTTATCAATTATTATGTCAGATATCTCAGGCTCATAAGATTTATGGAGGGTTTCCCTTCTATGTATAAGAATAGTTTCAATTTCATGTTCTCTTATGGCTTCTGCAAGCTCTATGCTTATATTTCCTCCGCCGATTATAGCTATTTTTTTTGTAGATCTGAGCTCAATAAAATCTTTTATCCTATCACCGCTTGGGATATCCTTTACTGTAAAGAGGTTGTCGAAGCTTCCTATGTCAATCTCAAGAGTATTGGGGCGTGAGCCTGTGGCAATCATTAGCTTGTCGTATGTTTCAACAAATTCACCACTGCTGTTTCTAACAATCAACTCCTTCCTTTCCGGAACGATTTTTATTGCTTCATGATTTAATCTGAGGTCGATTTTTCTTTTATTGATTGCTTCATCGGGAGTCAACTCAATAAGGGATTCTCTCTTCGGGATGAGCCCTTCAATATAGAAAGGAATGCCGCAGGCGGCATAAGAAATATAGTCCCCCTTTTCAAATACGATCACCTCCCACTCCGGTTTTTGGCGTTTTATCTGGCTTGCTGCGCTCATCCCAGCTGCGTCTCCGCCGATAATTACAGCTTTCATTAATAACCTCCTTTTTTATTGAATATGGCTTTGTATCTGAATTGATAATGAAATTAAAATTTATTAGCTAATGCATCGCCAATCAACAAAATAAACCTACACTCTTGACGAAACATCAACAGATAGATCACTAAATATTTTTTTTTGAAAGTAATGGTATCCAAGTCCAGCAACCATCGCTGCGTTGTCAGTACATAGAATGGGCGATGGTATTATTATATTTTCATCCTCTCTTGCGTTTTCTCGGAGCATCTCCCTAAGCCTTCCATTTGAGGCGACCCCGCCTGTAATGACTATATCCTTGATATTATGGAGTCTTGCTGCTGGAAAGATTCTTCTAATTATAAGCTCAAGAGCTCTCTCCTGGAAGCTGTAAGCAATCTCACTGAAGTCGGCTTCAGGATTTTTTTTTACATAATTTATTACCGCTGTTTTTATTCCGCTGTATGAGAATCGAAATTCATCCTGTTTTTTAGTAAGGATCTTTGGGAAGATCATCTTTCTGTTCTTTGCCTGCTTTGCTGTCTTTTCAATTATAGGTCCGCCTGGGTAGCCTAGTTTAAGATATTTTGCGACCTTATCATAGGATTCACCAATAGCGTCATCTACAGTCTTGCCAATAACTTGAAGCTCTCCAAGTCCATTGACTCTGTATATAATTGTATTACCGCCTGAGATAACTAGACCGATAAAGGGGAAAAATATTTTTCTGTTTTCTAGAAAAGGGGCATAAAGATGGGCTTCAAGATGATTTATTGCAATAAGTGGAATCTGTAATGTATAGGATATTGCCTTAGCAGACTGCAAGGCAATAAGGAGAGATCCGACTAATCCTGGTCTGTTAGTTGCCGCAACATAATCAATATCCTTAAAATCAACACCAGCCTCATGCAGGGCTTCCTTTATCATATCATTGATCACTTCAAGATGAGCTCTGGAAGCGATCTCCGGCACTACGCCGTAGTACTCCCTATGAAGTTCAATCTGACTGAAAATGATATTAGAGAGTATTCTTTCTCCATTTAGAGTTATTGATGCAGATGTCTCATCACAGGAGCTCTCAAGACCAAGACCGATTACATCTGATCTATACTTCATTGATTATATCAACTGATCTTTTTAACTGGTTGTCAAATTTAAGGTCGTATAAAGGACGTTTAGAATATCTATATACTTCACTTCGGAAAATAATGCTTGCGCTTTCATTTGATATTTCAAGGTTCCTCTTTTTTAGAAATTCCATGAATTGTTTTACATTTTCATCATTATATTTCTTATGGGTCTTTGTAAATAGTTCAGGCAGCTTTTTTTTATAAATTAATGCTATATTATCCTTATCTTCATCAGAAATTTTTTTCATAGGGACGATATGATCCGGAAGGATTCCTTTGCCATGAATCGATTCTCCCAAAGGAGTGTAGTACCTTGCAATAGTCAGAGATATTCCTATATTTTTATCAAGACTAAATACTTTCTGTACAAGTCCCTTTCCAAAGGTTTTTTGGCCAACCAGCTTTCCGCGTTTATTATCTTTAATCGCTCCAGAAAATATCTCAGATGCAGAAGCGCTTCCCTCGTTTACAAGAACCATAAGCTTTCCTTTATAAAGAGAATCGTTTTGTGATTTGAATTCAATTATATTTCCTGTTCCCTCTCTTCCCTTTGTGGATACGATTACCTTCCCTTTTTCAAGGAACATATCGGATACCTGTATAGATTTATCAAGCAAACCGCCTGGATTCCATCGGAGATCTATTATAAGTTTTTGAATATTTTGTTTATTAAAATAATTTAAGGCTTTCTCAACCTCTCGTTGAGTGCTTGAGTTAAATACTTTTAGCTTTAAATATCCAATTTTATGCTGCTTCATAATAGCATAGTTTAGGGTTTCAATCTTTATGGGCAGTCTTTCAATTTCAAATTCCAGAAGTTTATCAAATCCTTCACGCCGGACATGGAGCTTTACCTTAGTATGCGGTAATCCCTTTATTAATTTTACTATGTCGGCAATCCCTTTATTTTTTAATGATGTATTGTCTACACGGGTAATTGTATCTCCAGCTTTTATCCCTGCTTTCATTGCCGGAGTGTCTTCAATAGGAGAGATTACAACAACTTCACCGTCTTTTATTGTAATCTCTATGCCTACACCAACAAACTTGCCCGAGGTTTCTTCCTGTAATTGAGAGAAGTCATTTTCATCGAGGAATCTGGAATAGGGATCATCAAGAGAGTTGATTGTGCCTTTAATGGCTCCATAGAATAATTCTTTATTTGCTGGTCGATCCACATAATCGGTCTTTATTATCTGATAAACTTGATGAAAATAGTCCAGGTACTTATGTGCCGGCTCATCAGTTGATGCAAGAAAAGGTCGGCTTATGCCAAGGAATAGACCTAATAAAAAAGTTAGGATATAAAGATGTTGTTTTCTTTCATTTATCTTTTTAAGCATGATCATCCCCTTATTCTATGAATATCTTATTATAATCTTTTTTATGATTTTTTTTAAAATAAATCATAAATAACTCAACATCGATGTCATATTTCTTCAATATTTTAGTTAAAATACCTTTTCTCTGGGCTTTAGATTGTTTTTCATCAAAGCTTTCAATAAATTCAGACTTAATATATTCTTTCCAAATTGCTTCAAATTCATTTTCGGACATCT
>JAXHTB010000231.1:0-6253 GCA_034190185.1 Spirochaetota bacterium
TATCATTTTAACTTTTCATACTTAGTAATCTAGAATTTAAATAAATGATAATTCAATTTAATTGTTAAAATATATTTTTTATTTTTAAGACCTTTAATCCTCCCAACATTTAGTTGCTAAAAATATATTTCCAGATATACTATTTTAATTGTAGTTTATTCCCTCACATTATTTCCGTTAAATTAAATAAAATTTGTTGAAATATTTTATGTAATTTTAATTTATAGTAAAATAACAAATCATATTAAGAGATATTATATGAATACAATAATTAAAGTAGATTATATTAATCCATTCCTGCTTGCAGCAAAAAGTGTTTTTCGATCATTACTTAATGTTGAATTAAAAAAGGGGAAAATGGTTAAAACTGAAAATATCGAACCGACAAATGATGTAATTATTAACATCGATTTTTCAGGTGATCTAAATGGATTTGTGATCTATAATATGGGATTCAATACTGTTCATAAGATTGCTGAAGCTCTTGTTCCAGGATTATCTGAAGATCAAGTTGAGGATGAATATAAAGATATCATTGGTGAAATGGCTAATATGATTACAGGTAATGCTATCAACCAATTAGCAGAAAACGGAATAAGTATATCAACTCCGGTTATTATGGACAGAGAAGATTTTATGTTAAATAGATTTAGAAATTATCTAATCCTTTCAATTAATTTCTACAGTCCTTTTGGGCAAATAGAGATAATAATTGCCACTAAGCAAGCTAAGAAAAAATAAATTTTATTTTATAGCTTGTCAGTTTCCAAATTACTTAATAAATATATTTTTGAACAATTCTAATATTCATCCTATAATCATGATATATATATGGACTTATTACACCATACTGTAATCTGAATATTGATATATACTCTTCAAATAGAGTTAGATGGACAGTTTCTACTTCTATGTTCATTTTGTCTTTGATTTACAGTATGTAGTAGATATAAATGAGGAATAATGGAAAGATCGAAATTAAGAATTGAAATATTTTATAAAACAACCGATTCTCGTGAGGAAGTCCTTTTGAATAAGTTAACAAATCTAGGATTTTCCATCAGTAGAATTTTCATTACAGATAATTATCTCATAAATGTTGATCTTACTGAACAGGATTCTATTATTATCGCAAAATCACTTAGTCAACCTGTTACTCAAGGATATACTATCAATAATCCATATTCCCCCGATTTTTTTAATTTTGCTATTGAAATAGGATTTTTGCCTGGTGTCACAGATAATGTTTCTCATACTGTTAGGGAATCTATTGAGAATCTGTTAGATATACCATTAGATCCTGAATCAACAGTTTTTACATCAACAACATATTTTTTTCTTGGAGATATCAGAAGCAAAGAAGCATATGACCTAGGAATGGAATTGTATAATCCCTTGATTATGAGAATGAAGGTACTCTCTTATGATGAATATAAAAAGAATAAAGGAATGGGATCAGAACTGCCTATTGTAAGAATAAGGGAAAAATTGGATTCGATCGATATAAACATGAATATCTCGGATGATGATCTATTATTATTAGGTAAGGAAGGTATAATAAATGAAGATGGAATAAGAAGAGGTCCACTTGCGTTAGATATGGCATCATTGAAGACTATTCAGGATTACTATAATAAGATAGAAAAGCGAAGCCCAACAGACATTGAGCTTGAGTCGATTGCGCAAACTTGGAGTGAGCACTGTAAGCATACTATATTTGCGGCAAGACTCGATGAAATTGAAAACGGAATTTTTAAAGAGTATATTCAAGGCGCAACTTTAAAGATTATGCAGGATAAAAAGGAGAAGGGTGATAGCAATTTCTGTGCGTCTGTATTTGAGGATAACTCTGGAGGGATAGAATTTGATGAAAACTACATAATATCGGATAAGGTCGAAACGCACAATAGTCCAAGCGCGCTTGATCCTTTTGGCGGTTCAATTACAGGCATAGTTGGAGTAAATCGGGATACAATAGGATTTGGCATGGCAGCGAAACCTATAGCAAACAGATACGGCTTCTGCTTCTCAGATCCATCAGATGATATCCCCCTTTACAGGAGTAAAGATAAAGAATCAAAGCTGCTTCCCCCAAGAAGAATAATGGATGGGGTTGTTCAAGGAGTGAATGTCGGCGGCAATTGCTCTGGGATACCAACTCCACAGGGATTTGTTTACTTTGATGAAAGATACAGAGGTAAACCACTTGTCTTTGTTGGCACTGTAGGACTGATACCAAAACATATAGCCAGCAGTTCCTCTATTAAAAAAAGCGCAAAGAATGGAGATTACATTGTAATGGTAGGGGGGAGGGTAGGTCGTGACGGTATTCATGGAGCGACCTTCTCATCAGAGGCTCTTAGCTCTGGTTCACCAGCAACTGCTGTGCAGATTGGGGATCCGATTACACAGAAGAAATTATCTGACGCTATTGTAAAAGAGGCGCGGGACCGTGAGTTATACAACTCAATTACTGATAATGGAGCAGGTGGCCTGTCATGCTCTGTTGCTGAAATGGCAAGGGAGTCAGGTGGATTCGAGGTGAATCTTGAAATGGTTCCTTTAAAATATCCAGGTCTTTCCCCATGGCAGATCTGGATTAGTGAATCTCAGGAAAGGATGACACTTGCAGTACCGCCGGAAAAGCTTGATGAGTTTATTTCTTTAATGGAGATAAGGGGAGTTGAGGCGACTGCAATCGGATTATTTACTGACAGTGGGCGGGGTATTGTTAAATATAATGACAAAAAGGTCTTCGATCTTGATATGTATTTTCTTCATGAAGGACTACCCAAAAAGATACTTAAAAGCACATATACAAGACAATCTTATAAATATCCCGAATTCAAGGAGCCCCAAAATTATACTGAGATATTTCATAAGATGATATCCAGACTTAATACTGGAAGTTTTGAGTTTATTTCTACACAGTACGATCACGAAGTCCAGGCAAATTCAGTTATTAAGCCTGTGCAGGGCAAGGGAAAGGTTAATGGAAATGCAACTGTTATAAGACCTATCTTTGACTCGATTAAGGGTGTAGCTCTGTCTTATGGATTGTATCCTTCGTACAGTGATATAGACACATATTGGATGGCAGCAAGCTCTATTGATACTGCCGTTAGAAATGCCGTGTCTGTGGGTGTGAATATTGATAAGCTAGCTCTTTTGGACAACTTCTGCTGGTGCGATTCAAATGATCCTGAAAGACTTGGACAGTTAAAAGAGGCTGCAAGGGCTTGTTATGAGTTTGCTGTATCCTATGGAACTCCTTTTATATCAGGAAAAGACAGTATGTTTAACGATTTTAAGGGATACGACGAAAACTTCAGTAATATAACAATATCTATCCCGCCAACGCTTCTTATTTCATCAATAGGTATTGTTGATAATGTCTACAAATGTCAAAGTATTGATTTTAAATTTGATGGTGATATAATCTATATTATCGGAATTACAAATAATGAACTAGGAGGAAGTGAATATCTTTCATTTATGGGTGAGACAATATCCGGATCTAAGTATATCGGTGATAACATTCCGAAAGTAAATGCAGATGAAAATATAAGAACATATCAAGTCTTTAAAACAGCAATAGAGAAGGAGCTTATATCTTCAAGTATTAGTATTGAAAGAGGAGGAATTGGACTTGCAATCTCTAAATCATCAATAGCTGGTATGCTAGGATTTAGACTTGATCTTTCAGCAATACCTTCATCTAAGAAGTTAAGAGATGATACACTGCTCTACTCCGAATCACAAGGCAGGTTTCTTGTATCTGTTGATCCATCAAAAACAGAAGAGTTTGAGAGCATCTTTAAGGATATTACTTATGGAAGAGTTGGGTACATTCTAAAGAGCAATAAGATAGAAATAATTGGCACAGATAATAACATTATAGTCAAGACAGATGTAGATTCACTAAGAGATTCATATAAAGGTGTATTTAAAGATCTTTAGTTCATCATTTAATTATAGTATAGTCCATTTTTATTTTTTGTATTTATATCATATTTCAGCTTGACGATTTTGTTACAAAAGGATATATATAAAAAACAATGAAAGTTCAAGCTGATTTCGGAAGCAATAATGTAAGAGAATCAGCCAGTTCATTATATACTCGATTGTAAAACTATTTTTAGCCATTGATGAACACAGATCGTCACAGACTGTTCGTGCTCCTTGACTACATGAAAAATAATACTATAATTTTATAAAAATCAGTGTTTCATCAGTGGCTAAAAAACACACTATTTAATTTCTGAAAACAGTTTGAGCTTACATTTGAAATAATAACTATATTAATAAGGTAAAAAACAGGTAAGCAAAATGAATATTATTGAAGGACAAATAGACGCAACTGACCTTAAGTTTGCAATCGTTGTATCACGGTTTAACGAATTTATTACTAATAAACTACTTAGCGGAGCTTTGGACTGTTTAAAAAGACATAATTCACAGGAGAAAAATATTACTGTTGTATGGGTGCCTGGGTCCTTTGAAATACCTCCCATTGCTAAAAAGCTTTCCGAATCAAATAAATATGATGCTATTATCTGCCTTGGCGCTGTAATTAAGGGAGGAACCCCTCATTTTGACTATATATCTGCTCAGGTCTCAAAAGGAATAGCTCAGATAAGTTTAGAATCAAAAATCCCTATTATTTTTGGTGTATTAACAACAGATACAATTGAACAGGCAATTGAAAGAGCAGGTACAAAAATGGGGAATAAGGGTTTTGAGGCATCCTTCTCTGCCATTGAAATGGCTCAAATATATAAACAGTTATCATAAATGGGATATAAAAGAAAAGCAAGAATCTATGCTCTTCAGGCCCTATATATGTATGAAATAGCTGATGCTTCAATTGAAGAGATTATATCTTTAAACTGGATTCCTAAGAGGTCTCCTGAAGAGATTAGACAGTTTGCAATTTATCTAATTAAAGGTTCTATTAACAAACTGGAATATATTGATAGTTTATTAAATAGATATTCCAAGAACTGGAGATTTGAAAGAATAAGCGCAGTTGATAAATCTATTTTACGAATGTCAATTTATTCACTCCTTTTCCTTAAAGATATTCCTATCTCTGTTACTATCAATGAAGGAATTGAACTTGGGAAATTATATGGTGGAGAAAATTCCGGCAAATTCATAAACGGAATTTTAGAAGCAATTAAAATTGGAGAACTCAACGATAAGGAAGACACAAATTCGTGAAGGATAAAGATATAAAGAAAAATAGAATTTTCTTTGTAAGACAGGAACCAGAAGAGGATGTAGAGAAGGAATTTAAAAAAAATAGGATCAAGGCAATTGAGTCCGAAAAAAAAAGATATATTCCTCTACTAGTCGCTTCCTTATCTGCTGTTATTGTAATTATTGCAATATTCATTATAATAAAATATTTTTATAAAAAACCACAAATCTTCTCACCTAAAGAAAAGACTGTTTTATCTGATAATGAGAAAAAAGAAATTCCCTTAATAGATACAGAGAGTGTTCACCTAAGGAGAGGAAAGGATAGCTTTTTTAAAGGATATTATAATGATGCTATAGCCGAGTTTAAAGAGGTTGTAGAATCGGGCGCTTCAGATAAAGATAAAGCTGTTGCTCTTACCTATATCGGCATCATATACGATGACAGAGGAGAATATAATAAGGCTGTTGAATATTATTCAAGAGCTCTTAAATACGACAATACCAATCCTGTTGTATACAGAAATCTATCTTTAACCTACAGACATAAGAAAGATCTTGAAAAGGCTCAGGAAACCATAAGAAAGGGATTGGAAATTGATCCAAATAATATAAACAATAGATTACTTTATGGAAATATCCTCTTTGAGCAGGTAAAGTATGAAGATGCTAAACTTCAGTATAAAAAAGTAATCGAATTAGATCAAAATAACTCCGGTGCTCTTCATAATTTAGCCCTTACGCTTTTAAAAACTGGAGATGAGTCATCAGCCATTAAATATCTTATAAAGGCAGGTTCTTCAGACAAAATCGGCAAGGTTGCTTACCTTTCATATTCAAGATTGGGAGTAATCTTCTCTGAAAGAAAGGATTATGTCAATGCTCTTAAGTATTTAAAATTGGCTACTTCTATTAATAAAAAAGATCCTGTTGATCGCTACAATCTTGGAATAGTATACCTCAAGCTCAATAAAAAAGACAAAGCGCTATATGAATTTTTAAAGGCAGAAGAGCTGGGAAAAGATGATGTGAAACTTCTGGAGAACCTGGG
>JAXHTB010000232.1:0-6199 GCA_034190185.1 Spirochaetota bacterium
TCAGTTTCGAACCCTTGAGCTTTACATAAGTTCATATAAGGTGGGAGTGTTCTTTTTTCAGGAGTTAAATGCTATTTATCATTATTTGTTTAACTACTTATTTTCCTTCATGCAGAATCTCTCACTACAATTGTTGAACTTTATAACCATATTCACCTTAACATAATTAGATTTGAATTATAGGGATACTTTTTAATCAATTCATTTTGAAATTACAATTTTAAATATTTGTATTTTGTTTAATTATACTGCATTGATATTTCGGTATTTTGCACTAGATGATGTATTGTAATTTACAAGTAGCAGTATATTAATTTTTAGATTGACAGGTATTTTTTTTTTTGAGTTTTTGATAAGTAGGTTTTATTAATATTTGTATAGTAAAATACGAATTTTGATAAATATTTCTATTTATAAAAAGATCTTAATAATTTTTAAATTAAATTTGAGAAGATTTTAAATAGTGTTTAAGGAGGGGGTGTGTTTACATGTTAGTGATAAACAACATTGAAATAGTTTACAACGATGTTATCGCGGCAGTTAGGGGTATATCATTTGAAGTTCCAGATGGAGCAATAATTGCTCTTCTTGGATCTAATGGTGCAGGCAAGAGTACTACTTTAAAAGCTATATCAGGTATTTTAAAGTCTCAGGACGGAGAAATTGAGGAAGGTTTTATTGAATTTGACGGAGTAAGATTGAATAACAAAAGCGCTGATGAGGTTGTTAAAATGGGGATATGCCAGATCCCTGAGGGAAGAAGGGTGTTCGATGAGCTTACTGTTGATGAAAATATTAGAATTGGCGCATTTACTCGCAGTGATTCAGCAGGTATAAAAAGGGATTACGACTATTGTCTGGAATTATTCCCCCTCCTAAAAGAGAGAATAAATCAATTAGCAGGATATCTTAGTGGGGGAGAGCAGCAAATGCTGGTTATTGCCAGAGGAATGATGTCAAAGCCAAAGCTTATGATGCTGGATGAGCCTTCTTTAGGGCTTGCTCCTTTAGTTGTGAGGGAAATTTTTGATATTATTAATCGTATCAATGAGGAAGAGGGAACGAGTATCCTCTTGGTTGAACAGAATGCAAATATCGCACTTACACATGCTTCGTATGGTTATATTATGGAGAATGGCAAGATAGTAATGGATGACGATAGTGGTAAATTGATAGAGAATGAAGATGTTAAGACCTTTTACCTCGGATTTAGCGAGGATGCTTCAAAGATGAGTTTTAGAGATGTTAAGCATTATAAAAGAAGAAAAAGGTGGCTGGGCTGATGAGTCCGGATTATAAAAGGAAAAATGTAAAAGGAGTTGATTATGACTCAGCAGGCAGATGAGTATCAGTTAGAGCTACAAAATATTTCAATGAATTTTGGCGGGATCACTGCACTGGATAATGTTAGTTTTAGTGTGAAAAAGGGAGAGATATTTTCTATAATTGGACCAAATGGCGCAGGCAAGACTACGATTTTTAATTGTATTAGCAGAGTTTATACACCTCAACATGGCAGTATTATTTTTGAGGGGCAGAATATATTAAAGCTCAGAACACATCAAATAGCGCCTTTGGGGATCGCCAGAACCTTCCAAAATGTTGAGCTATTTTCACACATGACAGTATTAAATAATCTTATGTTAGGCAGGCATTATCGAATAAATTGCGGTCCTATAGCTGGTGGAGTATTTTTAGGAAAAGGTCAGCGTGTAGAGATTGAACATAGAAAAAAAGCTGAAGAGATAATAGAATTTCTAGAGATGGAAGATATTAGAAAAGAAATGGTTAAGAATTTACCATTTGGATCTCAAAAGCGAGTTGAGCTTGGCAGGGCTTTGGCTATGGATCCGCGTGTCCTTCTTTTGGATGAGCCCGTTTCTGGGATGAATATGGAGGAGACAGAAGATATCGCGAGATTTATTATAGATATAAATGAAGAATTGGGAATAACATGTATCGTTGTTGAACACGATATGGGTGTTGTAATGGATATTTCACACAGGGTTACTGCAATAGATTTTGGGGAAAAGATTGCTGAAGGCACTCCCGATGAGGTGCAGAATGATCCTGAAGTAATAAAAGCTTATCTAGGGTCAGAAGATCTGGTTGTCGGAAGACGGCTTGAAGAAGACTAATAAGGAGGAACCTAAAGATGAAAGATACCTTCCCCCATAAGTTCTATGAGCAAGTGGAAAAGTATGGCGACAACAAGGTTGCCCTTAGAGAGAAGGAGTATGGGATCTGGAATGAGATAACATGGAAAGAGTATGGTGAAAAAGTTAAATATTTTGCTCTTGGATTAGAGAGCCTTGGTCTTGAAAAGGGCGATAATGTATGCGTTATTGGAGAGAATTGTAAAGAATGGGTCTATTCAGATATCGGGATTCAGGTTGCAGGTGGTGTTACAGTAGGGATATATTCCGTTGATTATGCAGAAGGCGTAAGATATATTGTTGACCATTGTGAAGCAAAGTTCATTGTTGCAGAAGACCAGGAACAGACTGACAAAGTCCTTGAGTTCAAAGATCGTCAGCCACATTTGTTGAAATGCATTGTAATGGACATGAAAGGACTTCGTAATTATAATGATCCATTTATTATCCCTTTTTATGATGTAATTGAGATGGGTATTGAGATGGAAAAAAAGGAACCTAATCTATTTGAGCGAAGAATGGATGAAATAGATCCTGATGATGTGAATATGATGTTATATACATCTGGAACAACAGGAAAACCTAAAGGAGTAATGTATACTCACAGTACTATAAAGCATTTGCTGGAGGGCTTATTAAGAGCTAATCCTGTATATGAAATGGATACCGTTCTTTCATTCCTTCCTTTAAATCATGCTATAGAGAGACTTATGTCAGTCATTATTCCTGTTCATATAGGTTGCACAGTAAACTTTGCTGAGGAAACTTCAACTGTAGCCGAAAATATCCGGGAAATATCTCCGACATTTTTCTTGGCAGTTCCCAGGATTTATGAGAATATGAGTTCGAATTTGCAAATAAAGATGCAGGATGCCACCTGGTTTAAAAGGCTGTGTTATAAGATAGCTTTGCCTATTGGTTATAAGATATGTGATTTTGATCAGAGGGGTATTAAAATTCCTTTTTTTTGGAGATTTTTAAATTTTCTTGCGTTCCTTATATGCTTTCGAGCTCTTCAGGATCATCTTGGTTTTTTAAGAACAAGAATTATGTATACAGGAGGCGCAGCTGTTGCCCCTGAAATGAATAGATTTTTTTATGCAATTGGTGTTAAGTTAAGAGAGCTATACGGAATGACTGAAATCGGTATTGCCACAACTCATCAGGGGCGGGGATTTAAAATAGGAACCGCTGGTAAAATATTACCCGGAATAGAGTTTAAAATTACTGAAGAAGGAGAATTTTTATGCAAAACTCCTGCAATGTTTAAAGGGTACTATAAAAATCCTGAAGCTACAGAAGCAGCTAAGGGTACTGGATGGATGAATACAAATGATTTAGTTGAGATGGATGAGGATGGATATCTTCATGTTCTTGGAAGGAGACAGGATGTATTTATCTCTGCAGATGGGAAATTGATTGCACCTGATGAACTTGAGAATAAACTTAAATTTAGTCCTCTAATTTTAGAGGCTGTTATAATTGGTGAGGGTAGGGAATATCTGACTGTTTTAATCCAGATTGATTATGGTAATGTTGGGAAATGGGCAATGAACAATAAGATACCTTACACTACTTTTAAGAGTCTTTCCTCTAGATCTGAAGTATATGATCTTATAGCAGAAGAGATTAGGAAGATTAACAAAAATCTTGCCTATGATAGACAAATAAAGAAATTTACCCTTCTAACTAAGGAATTGGATCATGATGAGGATGAGGTTACTGCAACTCAAAAGATAAGAAGGGCTGCAATTCGTGAAATGTATAGGGATGTAATTGAAGAGGTATATGAAAGCGGATATGAATTATAGACTTGATACATAGAATGAATTTTTGTAGATAATCATAAATTATGAAGCAATAATAAATATATAGTTGAATGATCTATTTCAATTAGCTAACTTATGTTATTGCAAAATGGAAAATTCCATTATATAAATTTTATATGATATATTGTAAAAAAAAGAAAGAAAAGTAAGGAGGGGAAATGTTTGAGGATCATTTACTATTTTTATCTCAATTAGTAGTTAGCGGGATTACAGTTGGTAGCGTCTATTCATTGATCGCCTTAGGTTTTGTTCTTATTTACAAGGCTACAGATGTATTAAACCTTGCGATTGGAGAATTGATGATGCTAGGGGCTTATTTCTGTTTCAGCCTTATAACTACTTACAAAATTCCATATGTCCCGGCCTTTATAATAACCCTTGTTTTTTCAATGATATTGGGTATTTTGCTGGAAAGAATAATTCTACGTCCAATGATTGGTGAACCAATTTTGGCAATTGTTATGATAACAATTGGAATGGGCACAGTTTTTAGAAGTATTATTGGAATGATATGGGGGCCTTTAAATTATGTATTCCCAGGTCCTTTTTCTGAAGAGCCGTTGATGCTTGGGAGTATTGCAGTCTCACATGTCCATTTATGGGCAATGATGAGCGCAATAGTAGTTATGATCGCATTCCTTTTATTTTTTAAATATGCAAAAATGGGGATTGGAATGAGAGCGACTGCTCAGGATCAGGATGTCGCATTTCTAATGGGTATTAGTGTTAAGAAGGTAGTTGCTATGTCCTGGTTAATTGCAACTGTAGTAACTTCAATTGCTGGAATTTTTCTTGCAAATATTAATCTTTTAAATCTTAATCTATATTTTATTGGATTAAAGGCTCTTCCTGCCGCTGTTCTTGGTGGACTTGATAGTATAGGAGGAGCAATGATCGGAGGAGTTATTATAGGTGTTCTGGAAAATCTCTCTGGTGGATATCTTGACCATCTGTTCGGGGGTGGTGTAAAAGAGGTTGCTGCCTTTGTTATACTTATCTTGATAATGATGATTAGACCTTACGGTCTTTTCGGTACAGAAGAGATTGAAAGGGTGTAAATTGAAAAAAGTAGTAGTCTGCAGATAGATAATTATTTAAATATGTGTTAAAATAAAAATATGATTATAAATAGAAAGTTGAATTTCTGTAGACTAATAAATAAAATTTAACAATTATAAATAGAAATTATAAAAGGAGTTTGCGATGACCAGTGGAAATTATAAAACTAGTTATCAGGCAGATATGGCTATATTTCAAACCCTGTGGGTGAAGTTATGGATGATAGGATTTATTATTTTTATGATAATATTTCCTTTTTATGCCGGCCCATATTTAACTTATGTTGTCAATCTGTCTGCCATTGCTGTAATTGGCGCTATCGGCATCAATTTATTAACTGGATTTACAGGACAAATATCATTAGGTCATGGTGCATTTATAGCAATTGGGGCATATTCGACAGCTATTCTTGCCGAAGATGCTGGTTTTCCATTTTGGCTTGCCTTACCTGCAGCTGGACTATTAACTGCATCGATGGGACTAATAGTTGCTATCCCATCATTACGACTTAAGGGTCTATATCTTGTTATGACTACGCTAGCATTTAGCTTTATTGTACAATATGTAATTATTAAATGGGAGAGCTTGACAAGAGGCTCAACAGGTATGGGGGTGCCTGCTCCAACAGTTTTTGGTAATCCAATTGATAATGACATGGCATTCTATTTTCTTATTATGCCTATTGCAGCATTTGGACTTCTATATGCAAGAAACCTTATTCGAACAAAGGTTGGTAGAGCATGGGTTGCTATTAGGGACCGAGATATTTCAGCAGAGATTATGGGAGTTAACCTTGCTAAGTACAAAATTATGTCTTTCTTCATTAGCTCATTATATGCAGGTGTTGCTGGTGGATTATATGCTTACTATATTACAGATATCAGCCCAGAACATTTCCCCTTAACACTATCAATAGATTATCTTGCAATGATAATTATTGGTGGCATGGGTTCAATTTTAGGATCTGTCTTTGGAGCGATGTTTGTTACTATGCTGCCAGAAGGTATTAGAATTTTAGCAGATTTATTTGGCACTGCATATCCATTGCTGGTTGACAGATTCTTTGAATTAAAGGTAATGGCATTTGGTTTAGCAATAATCCTATTCCTCATTTTTGAACCAACAGGAATTTATGGGATGTGGATTAGAACAAAA
>JAXHTB010000233.1:0-6154 GCA_034190185.1 Spirochaetota bacterium
CTGATGATGAGATGGAAGGTGATGTCAGGATATACATTGGAGCTGCTGCAAATCCATTTGCAGAACCCTTTGAGTTTAGACCATATAGGTTAAAGAAAAAGGTTGAGGCTGGTGTTGATTTTATTCAGACTCAGTGCATATATGACATGAAGATGTTCAAGGAATGGATGAAGGTTGTAAGAGATTTAGGTCTTCATGAAAAATGTAAAATATTAGCAGGAGTAACACCATTAAAATCTGGTGGTATGACAAGATATATGGCAAATAATGTTGCTGGCATCATTATCCCTGATGAATATATCGATAGGATGGTACAGGCTTCCAAGGATAAAAAGGGGGCAGAGGAAGGAATAAAGATATGTTGTGAACAGATTGAAGAATTAAAAGAGATAGAAGGTGTTCATGGAATCCATCTTATGGCTATTGAATGGGAACATAGGGTAGCAGAGATTGCAGAACGTGCAAAACTACTTCCACGTCCTACAATATAAATATATAAAAACTTATAAAATTAGTAATTCAAAACCTCAAGGTATTATACTTTGGGGTTTTTTTGATTTATAATAAGGAATTGGTGAGATTTTAAGCCTATTCTTTGGCATCATGATCTTTTAGTTTCTATTTAATGAAATCTTTTTTATATTTTGAAATAATTATTGATTAGAATTTTTGCATTAACGTTATTTATAACTAATTGATGCATGTGAGCAAATCAAAATATTTAAAAAGATTCTACAAAAAAAAAATCAGTAAAAAAAAATGTTTGACTTATTATAATATTTTTTGTATTAACATACAGGGGTTAGAAAATTGGGGATCATTGATAACAAAGCTGATGATCTACTTTCTCACAAAGAAAACTCACAAAACAAAAATCAGACCGACAAGAATTTTTTATTTTATAAACAAACCTACGAGCATTTATCCTTCCCCATAATTGTATTAACCCCTACTTATAAGATAGAATTCATCAATACAGCAGCACAACAATTTTATAATCTAAAAACAGATTCAATTATTAGCAAAACGTGTCAGGAATTAAATTGTTCTTCAGTTGTAGATAGTGACAATTGTCCGGTCCCGGAAGTATTGCGAACAAAAGAACCTATAGATATGGTCGTATCTAATCATTTTGGGGTTGACAATTGTCCTTTGCGCGCTTTCCCAATATTAGATGAGAATGAAGAGGTAATCTCCATTGTCATTGAAGATTTATCTAGTATTGAATCAGTAAAAAATCAAGCGATAGAACTTGAGTCTCGTTTCAAGAAAACTGTAGAGCTTGCCACAGATGCAATATTTATTCTTAGTAAAGGATGTATAATTGAATTTGTAAATTCTACAGCCTTAGAGATGTTAGGAAATCCTGATCAAGATATTATAGGAGGTGACTTTAGAGAATATTTAAATGATAACCGAGTAATAGCTTTTCTAGAGAGCATGTATAATGGAGAAACAAAAAACGATAGTATATGCTATTATTCAGAAGAAAGCGTTTTATTCGGAAAAGAAAAGCTTCATGCAGTTGAGATATGTATATCACGGGTTAAGGACAGAAATGATCAATTGAAAATGTATCTCTACCTGCGTAATATTACTGAAGAGAAAAAGCTTCAAAATGACCTTAAGCAGACAAATGAGTTTTTCAGAAATATGATTAACCGCTCAGTTGATGGAATTATAGCTTCTGATGTTCATGGGAACATAATTATTTTTAATGAAAGCGCTGAAAAACTACTGGGATACTCATCAGATGAAGCAATAAATAGTATTCATATTACCAAGATATATAGACCTGGTGTAGCAAAAGAGGTCATGGCAATGCTTAGAAGTGAAGAGTTCGGTGGAATCGGCAAGATGGAGACCATTGAGGCAATAATCGTTAGCAAAGAAGGATCGGAAATTCCATGCAATCTTTCTGCTGCTTTGATTTACGACAAAGATAATAAAGAATTGGCAAGTGTAGGAATTTTTTCAGATCTGCGGGAACGAAAAAGAATGCAGAAGGAGTTAGAAGAAACGCAGATGAAATTACTCCAAGCCGAAAAGATGTCTTCACTTGGGAAGCTCGCTGCTGGTATAGCACATGAAATAAACAATCCTCTAGGCGGTATCATGATGTTTTCCAATATGATGCTGGAAGACATTGATGAAGAAAGCGAAATCAGGGATGACCTCAAGAGGATCGTTTCAGAAACAGCTAGATGTAAAGACATAGTCAAAGGTTTACTGGAATTTTCAAGGCAGACTGATTACAAGATGTCATTAGTAGATTTAAACAGACTTCTGGAGCAGGGTATGTCTTTGCTCGAAAATCAGGCTATCTTCCATAATATTGTAGTAGTTAAAGATTATGATGTAAATCTCCCCCTAATAAAATGTGACAGCGCCAGATTGAGTCAGACATTTATAAATATAATTCTCAATGCTATCGATGCAATGGGAAGAAAAGGCACATTTACAATATCAACCTATTATAACAGAGAAACTAATAGGGCTGAAATAAAATTTATAGATACAGGTTGCGGGATTCCTGATGATATTATGCCTAGGATTTTTGATCCTTTTTTCACAACAAAAGAGGTTGGAAAGGGAACAGGTTTGGGATTGAGCATGACTTATGGTATAATAAAGGATCATGGCGGTTCTATAAACATTAAAAGTAAAGTAGGGGAGGGTACTTGTTTTATAATTGAACTTCCAATTGATGGATAATTATTGATTCTACAGGGAGAAATGAAATGAGTTTTATTAAAAGCTTGAATGAGGGGAAGTTTATAACTCTTGCTGAGATCGATCCGCCAAAGGGAGTTAATCATTCATCACTATCTGAATCATTAACACTATTGAAGGGAAGGGTTGACGCTTTGTTAGTTACTGATATGCCAAGCGCTGTTATGAAATTGGGTTCCCTTGCTACTGCTTATCTCTTAAAAAATGATGGTTTTGATGTTATTTCTAATATTACATGTAGAGATAGAAATGTCTTGGCATTGCAATCCGATCTGTTAAGCGCTTCAACCTTAGGAATAGAGAATATATATATCACTGATGGAGATGATATAACATTTGGAGATCATCCTAATGCAAAGCCTGTAATGGAGGTGGATGCAGCTCAATTATTATCAATTACTAAGGCATTACAGGGTGGTTCTGATCTTGAAGCTAACTCACTTGATGGTTCTCCACAATTTAATGTTGGAGCATATTTGAACATTAAGGGAGATGGGAATATTTTTGATATTACAGTTGAAGAGGTTGAAGATCAGGTTCAAAATGACGTTTCCTTTTTAATAACTCCTGCTATTTTCGATCTAACCGCTTTTGAAAGAGTATTACAAAAAGTAAAACATCTCAATGTCCCAATAATAGCAAGTGTGATATTGCTGAAATCAGTAGCTACAGCTAGATTTCTTAATAAACATGTTGATAATGTATATGTTCCCGACACCATCATTGAACGGTTATATACTGCCGGAGATAAACAGAAGGAAAGCATGACAATTACTGCTGAGTTAATAAATGGTATGAAAAACCTTTGTCATGGAGTAAATATAATGGCAATGGGTTGGGAGGATAAGATAGCTTTATATCTAGATGCTGCTCATATATAACGTATATTTAAAATTGTAAGGAGTAAAATAGATTCGAATTTATCAAATTTATCATTTGTTTGATAGGTGTAAACATTAGATTTTGGTTATTGATAAGAAGCAGATTTAACTAATGATCACCCTGGTTTGTGATGGGAATAGATTGATTATTAAACTTTTTATGAATTGTTAAAACAATAGAGATTACCAAAAGAAAGCGAATTTCCCATAAGTTAATATTCAAATTTATTTATTAGCATAAAATGAGAGGATTTGCTTATGTTTTATACTATCAGCTTCTATGTATCACTGATTATCTTTGGGCTTGGCCTGTTATATAGATTATATGTGTGGTTAAGTCGGAATATAGGAAGAAAATCAGGGAATATCCCATTTTCTAAAAGGATTTATTCTGCAATCTCAGGAATTCTTTCCACACTATTCAGTCCTAAAATTATCATACTTCTTAAAGTCTTTATCCTTGATGTGCTTTTCCAAAGAAAAATTCTAAAAGAGGATTTTCTTAGATGGCTTATGCATATCCTCATTTTTTGGGGATTCATGCTCCTCTTGCTGATGCATGCATTAGATAGTCTAATTACAACTAATATCTTTAGCAATTATTATTCAACATTAAATCCATTTATGTTCCTCAGGGACATCTTTGGCCTTTTTGTAATAATTGGTATACTAATTGCAATATTCAGAAGGTTTATCCTCAAGGTCCCACGTTTATCTTCAAATTCGATGGATCTATATCTAATAATTATACTAATGATTATTATTATTTCTGGAGTATTATTAGAAGCAGTAAAGATATCCTCATATTCAATATATCAAGATATGGTAGATGAATACAGCTCAACTGATAATATTGAAGAATTAAAAAGCCTGGAGGCCTATTGGGTAAATGAGTTTGCCCTAGTCTCTGATAAGGAAATACACATTGATTCAGCAATTTTAGATAATGGAAAGAAAATCCATAATGAGAGTTGCGCAGATTGCCACTCCAATCCCAGATGGGCATTTACGGGATATGCCGCAGCTAGTATTATAAAACCGATTGCTAGAGGGATTGATAAAGCAAACATGCCTAGGATACTCTTATATATACATTTTATAGCAGTATTTCTAGCTATGGCCTATCTTCCTTTTAGCAAAATGCTTCATATTATTGCAAGCCCAATCAGCCTTATGGCTAACTCTGTAATGAACAAGGAAATATCTAATACTGCTAATATTGCAACAAGACAAATTATAGAACTTGATGCCTGCACACACTGCGGCACATGCAGTTTAAGGTGTTCGTTACTTGCAGCATATGAAATGCTTGACAATTCAAGCATTCTTCCCTCAGAGAAGATGATTCATATAAAGGCTCTTATCAATGGCAAAAAACTTAATGAAGTTGAACTTACGAGTCTCCTGGAGGGTGTTTGTATATGCTCAAACTGCGACAGATGTACTGTTGTATGTCCATCTGGTATAAATCTTAAGGATTTATGGTATGCTGTAAGAGAGGAGCTTATAGGAAGTGGTTATTCCTTGCCTTTTCTTTTATCACCCTTCTCCTTTAGCCGCGGTTTGATGAAGGAAGAATTTAATAAGAAAGAATATCTTGAACCGCTGAAAAAAGCAAAGTATGAGTTAACCTCCAGACTGGATAAAATCAAGGATAGCCAGATGGTTTTATCAGTATCTGGTCTAAATAAGGGATTTTTGGATGAGTTAAAAATATCAACTGATGCAGGCACATTTTCATACTGTTTTAGCTGTAGTACCTGTTCAGCATCATGTCCTGTAGTGCAGAATTATAAGAACCCAATGGATGTTTTGGGCCTGCTTCCTCATCAGATTATTCACGCTGCTGCCTTAGGTCAAAGAGATATAGCTGTAGTATCCAGCATGTTATGGGATTGCCTTACTTGCTATAAGTGTCAGGAGGCGTGTCCACAGGGAGTGCGTGTCACTGAGGTTATGTATAAACTTAAGAATTTATCAACAAAAAGCAATCATAAAAGTATGAAAAAGACCGGAACATTAAAATCAGCATAAATTATGCGCCTGTAACGGAGATAATTATGAAATATGCCTTTTTTATTGGCTGCACAATTCCAGCGCGACTTAAACAGTACGAGGTTTCAGCGAGGAGTATTTTAGAAAAACTTAATATTGAATTAGTAGATATCCCAGACTTTAATTGCTGCGGATATCCTATACGAAATTACGATTATAACTCATTCCTTTTATCATCAGCAAGGAACATAGCACTTGCTATTAAGCATAATTTACACATTATTACTTTATGCAAATGCTGCTATGGCAGCCTGAAAAAAGCAGAACATCTAATACGGGAAGATGCAGATGTAAATAGAGATATTATAGGTTTGCTAAAGAAGGAGAGACTACACCTTGATGGAGATATGGAGGTCAAACATCTTCTTTCAGTTCTTTATCATGATGTTGGTATTGAGGCTTTAAAGGAAAAAATAACAAGACCTTATAAAGAGATTAAGATAGCGACTCATTATGGACGCAAAGCATGGCATCCATAATGAGTC
>JAXHTB010000234.1:0-6126 GCA_034190185.1 Spirochaetota bacterium
GTCAGGGGAGCCGCAATTATCCGCAACCCCCCTGATTTTTGTGGGGTTTTCGCTGGCCTGGCAGGGCGTGTGGCCAGCGGACGGAGAAAGGACGCTGTTTTTTTTGTCTTGCATCCCTTCTTTTTTCATTTCTTCTCCTTTAAAATTATTTTAATTACTGGAGTAATCCGCTATCAATTCTTTACTCCAGTTCCCCCCGCCAAGGGAGACTTCCTCGTACAGCCTCCCCTGTGAGACCCTTGCGACTTCCTCGGCCTCACAGTAATCAGACGCTCCCCTGCTTTTACCGTTGGGGAGCGCTATCGTATAGATTATTTCTTTTTTCATTTTTATCCCCTTTAATATTATTCTTGTTTTGTTACCTATATATACCTGCAATCATTATGCCAAAATAAATAAAAATATCTTAAATCCCCTATCATTACCTGCCTTAACCTGTCAAGAGTTTTACAGGGTACAACAAAATAAATAAAATATCAGAATGTTAATCCAAACGTAAAACTAGGGAATAATTCCATAAAATTATGGAACTTTTCCATACTATGACCGAAAAACCCCATAAACAGCCACTCTATCGCTATGGAATAATTACATAATAACTAAATGAATCCAAACGAACAGCTTTTTATAAGTGTTAATATGATAAAATCATTTAACCCAATTTGCCAAAACTGTCACAAATTAACAAAAATCTGTGTCAGTCCTGTCACAACAATTTTCAAAAATGATGTGAAGCCCCACGAATAAAGGAATGCCAAAAATGATGAAAATTGTCAGATTTGACACAAGAATGAAACCAGAAGCGGCAATATTGCCAATATCTTGACTTCTACCTTCCTGTAGTGTCAATGTTTTGACTGTCCAATTCTTTGACAACTGTATAGTTTTGGTACAATTTGTATGATTTTAGGACAGTTTTTATTAAAATTGACGTATTTTGTCGGTAAGATAATTTCTGCAATCATCACATAAAATGCCTGTTTTAACTCTTGATTTTTCACAATTAATACAAAAGCGTTTCTTCCAGAGATATGTTATCTTCTTGTCCCTTTTGTTGAGGACATTACGTTTAAAACGTCTGTATTGGTAGTATTGGTAGGGTTTGGCTGTTTCCATAAGGAGGGTTTTTTTCTCTTGTCTATTATATTATACTAAGGTATAATTTTATTGTTAAATGATAAATAAAATCATACATAATAAAGCCCCCATCAAATAGGCTAACCCTATTTATACCACATTTTTTGTATTTTGTAAAGGTAAGAGCAATAAAAAAGTTAAAAAAAGCCAAAAAAAGTTAATATTTGTTGTTTGGCTGTGGTTAGTTTGTGGTGTCCGAGGGGCATTTTATTCTTTAAAAACATAGGCTTAGCTGGTTTTTCAAAAAAGTTAAAAAAAGTTTGGGGAAATCTGAGAAAAGAACAAAAAACATCAAAAAAGAGGCTGGATTTATTCTTATGTTTAAGAACAAAAAAGCAAATTACATAAGATTGTTGTTCTTCTTATCCTCATGTCCTTATGTCCTCATGTCCCTGGCCATCTGTTCTTAGCCGCCCGCTCCTTTGTCCTGGCCTTTGCCCCTATGTTCCCTTTCAGTATTTTCTTCCTGGCTGCGATCTCTTTAGCTTCATCCGGCGTGGTGCGGTTGGGGAAAAAATAGTTCATGTCCACGTTAAAATAATTACATAGCGTCAACAAGTGGTGCATCTTGGGAGCTACTCGCTTGTCTGTCTGGGCATGTATCCACCTGTGTATTGTCTGTGGTCTGATATGCAACAGCACACCTGCCCCGCCTAGTGTTAGTTCATACTTTGACAGCAAGTCCGCTACCTTGCGATAATCAAATTCTCTCATGTCAAATTCTCCTTTGTTATTAATGGGTTATGGCTTTGTTCATTGTGCTGAGTTTTTGTGATATTATTAAAGGTCGATTCAGGGGTCGGCAAGGTTTTGGCCGGAAAAAGAGAGGGAGGTACCGCCACGAAATTTTCCCAAAAATTTTTTTCATAATTTTTTTCACAGGCATAGGGGAGGTGATTAAAGATTTAACCATCAGACACCCACTCTTTACCGTTCCATTTTTTGTTATATTTTTCACTCATTACGAAGGCTAGCCAGAGTTGTTCCATTGAATTAAATTGTCGTGGATACTCATCTATAGAACAATCATAGTGGGCAACATACAACCATGCATTGAACTCCCCAAGTGCCGTAGGAAATCCACAGACCATCTCCTGCAACTGGTCTTGACGCTCTAGTTGGCAACAATCCTCTTCTTTGTCTATGTAGAAATCCCCTTTTGAGTCCACAAATATCTCATCTATGTAATAGTTAAACGGTAACTTTGGTCGTACCCCATTATCCATGTATGGGATTGCCGCCAACCGCATATTTATATATTCTTGACTTGTATTCATGCTACCTCCTTATTGTTTTTTTTCACAGGCAGAAATTTTGTTCAAATGGAATGTAATTAAAAGTATCAGATCCCCTCCAGAGGTAAAGATATTGTTTATTATTTTCCACACAGGACAGTATTTCCAGACCACAGTGGGTACATTTATACAAATTTTTATCTGACAATGGTCCATCCATATCGGCATATGGGCATCCTGACCACTCAAAAGAGTCTTTTGGGCAATGCTTTTTATGAAATTCAATTGTATTCATTTTTCATAATATTGCTCATTTCTACCTCACGTTTTCCGGTTAGCAAAAAAAATCATCCAATCCTCTGCCAGTTAATACCCAATATACTATCCCTGATATTATTGACCCACCAGTGAAGATAAATACAAATATAGCCCCGCATAGACCGTGACTTGCTTGTATCATTTGAGACATAGGTGGTGCAAAATAGAGAAAGCCAAGGAATGCAATGCTGCCACCAGTTCCATATGCTAAAAATAATTGGATACTTTTTTTACATAACCTTTTAAGTCTTTCGATCATAATGTCCTCCCAAAAATGAGATAACGATTGAATAACCCGCCGTGTTTTTCCGGTCGGGTTAATTCTGTGGTTATAAAATTTTTCCCTTATCTTCCGGGTTTTGTTTTATAACCATCATCAAAGTTTCGTTATTAGTCTCTTGCGAATTGTAATGTCTTATCCACCCCCCTTGACAAGAACCAAATGAACCGTAATGAAACTCAACTTCATTATTTTGTTCTTTTATTGCTTTCAATATATTTCGTTCAAATTTATTCTCTGGTTGTAAAACCAATTGCTGTAATCCATCTTCAATATAAATTGCTGTTTTCATTTTTGGCAATCCCTATTGGAATATCTTCTATCATTTCAAATCATTCCATAAATTTATAAATGCATCGATTGTTATACTTACCACGAAGAATCGATATCAATTTTATACCCATTGTTTGCCACATGATTTACAAATATATCCATAATGTGCGACCAAACAATCTGGGCGTCTGTCAGGACATGACACAGGGCCAAAAACCATCTGAGCATTACAAGATGGACAGGTTTTTGGAGATAGTCTATATCCTTTTTCTTCGAGAGTAAGTGGTTTGATTTCTTTTAGCCTGTCTATTTCTCCTAATGTGCTACACACATTCCCTTGTGGCCGGAAAACTAAGCTTACCATCAAAAACTCGTTAAACTCCTTATTATGCTTTTCAACAAGTTTTTTAAAGGGTTTTTCTGTGTTCCAGTTTCTTAAGAGTCCGTATGAAACGCCTAAATCGCTGGCAATTATTTTTTGATTAAATCCGGTCATCATTAATAAACTTGCCATATACTTCTTTTTGGAAAATCCTATAGGCTCTCCTTTTGGCGTTCCTTTTCTTTGGGGTTCCACATAACTTCTAATTTTTTCTGCAATGAATTTTGCCAATAGTTCAGCTGCTATTTCACTATTTTTAATATTCATTTATGCTCCTTATTTTCAAATACAAGTTTTCTCATGTCTTCCAGGTGATATTTTACTGCCGATAATTCGTTCTCAAGAACTGGCTCATTCTCTGCCTTTATTCCAATTTCTTTTAAAGTATTTGCTATTTCTTTTAAAAAAGGATTAATGATATATCCGGTCAAAGAGAAAGTTGGGTCAATCTTTTTTCCCACTTCATATCTTGAATATTCCATTTTATCTAAGCTAGTGCAAATACTTTGCGCTCCGTCAGGGTCAATTTTAAAAATATAAAAACTTAATCTATTTGCAAATTCTTCATGTCTACAAAATACTTTGAATTGCATTTGGCCTCCTTTTTCCACTGTTATGTCTATTACTTGTAATGATTTTCAAGCCTATACACTACATTCAAGCCTCAATTGACTGGTTGTCAGCTATTGTTTTCCAAAAAAAATCCGATACCACTACTAGACGAACTTGATGAATTTGACATTTTATCCTCCTATAATGTTTTCATTTTAAGTTTCAATCTTTTTAAGTAAATTATCTCAAATAAAGATAAAATTAAAACCGGAATGACTAAGATATAAAAAAATATATCATTTTCAGACATTTTTTAATAATTCCTCAAATTTTTTATTCCTCTTTTATTTTTTTGGTGAATAAATATTTCAGTCTTTCAAATAACCCAGCGGTAGCGAAAACAGATAGCCTCTTTTGGCATGCTACATTGTGGCTTATAAGCCGAGAAATAGTAATGTGCTTTTTATCAAGCTCCCTTGTCATGTTATCAAATGCCTCAAACGGTAAACCAATAAGGTCTTGAACTTTTTTTGACATTCCGATACACACACGCTCTCCGTTTGCGTTAATAAACTCTTTGCCATACACAAGTTCTTCTTTTACCTCAATATATTCAGCTGGATCAGATTCGATCACTGGGCGCATCATTGGAAAATGAGGATTGTCCATCTTGTGAATATAAATATCGTCTCTTTCTGAATGAAACGTTTTTATCTCTGCTATACAGATCATGTTTTTAAAATCCCTGTTTTCTTTTTTCGTTCCACCATGCATTGTGTACTTCGCTAGATAATTCTTCTATATGGTCAAAAAGTTGTTTTACGTTCATGGCTTTTTCTCCTGTTTATTTTCTTGGGAAAAAAGAACATTTAATAAAATACTGATCGCTCGGATCACCACAGTGTTCAACTTTGTCAATTTTATATCTCGTTTCTGTCCCATCCTTTTGAATCAAAAGAACTCGTTGAGCCTCTTTATAATTCCAATGTTCATTATTCCATCCGCTCACTGTTATTTGTTGCCCTTGGTTACGAACAGAAGAGACAAAACCAGAAACACCATCAAGTCTTATCGTATGCTCATAGACATTATTAGTGTTAATAATCATTTCTTTTCCCCCATCCTTTCACCATATTTCTAACTAATTTTTCCACATCTTTCATGTCCCATATTTTATGACCGCCTGGGGTTCTGGCTACAGGAACTATAATCCCTTTTTTCTCCCATGCGTACAGGGTTGTTTTGGTAATATTCGGAAGATTTTCTAATACTTGTTTTGTTCTGATTAAGTTCATTTTAAACCCTTTCTTCCCATTATACCATTTATTTTTAGAATGTCAATAATTTTTTATTTATCTATTGACATAATATAAAATTGTCTGTATATATTATACATAATATAATGTATATGGAGTTTAAATAAAGTGAAAAACACTAAGAAAAAACTGACAGACGGAATGACAACTTCCGATATAATCCTTTCACCACAAGAAGAAGCGGATAATTATGACGAATTTAGTCATGGATTAAGTGTGGAAGAATTAAATATAGCCAATGAATATTTGGATAATGGGTCTGTAAGAAAAATCAGGAGAAAAACAAAAATACCCCTTAATGATATAATTACCGTTCTGTGTAAAACTCACGTAAGAGACTATATATACAATAAATTAGGAGAGATAGAGAGCAATATAGTAAGCATGAAAACAATTACCATGTTAGAAACATGGAAATTGAAGCTTATGGCTACGCAGAATTTAATTGAAAAGCTGGAGGAGAGGGAAGAAATAAAACTGACAAATGCGGATTCGATAAAAATATTTGAACAGGCGTGGTCTGTTGGTAGAGAAGTTGAAGAATTGGCTGAAGGAGAGGAAAGAATAGAAGTTAGACTAAAAAGAATACGGAAGGCAGCGGAACAACAGCAAGAAGATGGATAATTCTATAGA
>JAXHTB010000235.1:0-6109 GCA_034190185.1 Spirochaetota bacterium
AAAACTGGAGACAGTTGAGAAAAGAGTTTCGACAAAAAGTTCAAGAAAAGTTAATAGAAAAAAATGCTGATAAAGACGCTATTGAAATTCAGAAAATGAAGGAAGAGGAGCGCAAGCATATTACATTGCTTGAACAAGTTGCAATTGGAAAGCTTTATACGCAAAAGCTGGTAAAGGGTGAATTCAAAAACGTTATCAATAAAGATTTAACTTGTTCTGATATTAGCTCTTTGTCTGTATCGATAGAGCGTATTCAGAAGATGAAATATAAATCTTACAGTATACCTGATAATTTCAATTTGAAAGGCTCTTTAAACCATGAATTTAGTCTCACTGAATTTAATAAAGTTTTGGATGAGTTAGATAACATGGATTTATGATAAAGGCGGAAAAAAGAGGAATCAAGGCTTGTAGATTATTAAATCAATATTTAAGTGGTGAAATTAGTCTTGAAGATGATAAGATAAAGTATTTAAAAATTGTCGTAGGACATGCCTCACGACAATCGTTTTTTTTCTTTGCCAAATATGTTTTAGGATTTAATCTGCTTACAGAGAGAACGCATAAGCGATGGGCTGATGATCTTCAGAGTAAGTTTAAAAAGTATACAAGGTTTATGAGATTAAAGCCTCGAAAAACTTTTAAGACTACGTTATATGGTGAAGCGTTTATTTTATGGTTATGGGCTACTGTATCGGACAAACTGCATATTTTTTACACCTCTGCAAACTCTACTTTGCTTGCTGAAGTATCCGCACATTTAGATCATTATTTAAAAGTTGGGAATGATAGTCTTTATACTTTTGTTTTTGGTATAGAAAGGGACAGTAAGTTAACGCCAAATACAACAGATACTATTAATATCAAGGGCAAGGATTCGAGTATTAAGGGATCGAGTCTTACTTTTCGGACAGCTGGTGGTTCCACTAATGGTATTCATCCCCATGTCATAATCGTTGATGATCCTATGGACTTATCAGACAGGACAAGTCCAGCAACACGAAGGGCTAAAGAGTTATGGTTTGATTCTTTGACGCCGTTATTGATGGAGTTTGATTTGGGCGATCAATTATTTAGTTTGTTGATGGTGATTGCTACAAGATGGCATTTAGCGGATTTGATTTCATATATTTTGGAAAAGGATAGCCAGAAAACAAATGAAGAGGATAAATTTAATGTTGAGATAGAAAGTATATATGACGAAAACAATGAGCCGATGTATCCTGAATTTTTTGGTGAAGATGCGATAAGGGTAATTAGGGAGAGCATATCAGATGTTTTTTTTGCTTGTCAGTATTTAAATCGCCCTCTTCCTGAAGGCTTGATGGTTTTTGATAAAAACAAAATGACTTTTTTTGATCCAGAAAAATTAGATTTATCGAAAGGGCGTAATTTATGTTTGCTTGATCCGTCTAAGGGGAAAATAGAAAGTGATTATCCTGCTGTTGTTTGGGTTAACTATCAGGATAATATTTTGAGCATTTTTGATGCAATTGATAAATTGATATTGATAGAAAAAATGTTGGAGTTAATCGCTCATAAAAACATCTATTATAATATTCAAGAGATGGGATATGAGGATAATGGGACTGTTCTTCTAAACAAAAATATAGAGTCGGCTCACGCAGTTATTGACCCAACTTATAAAATAGGGGTATTTGGAATACATGAAGGACGAAATAAAAACGAGCGCATAATTGAAATGCAACCAAATCTACATAATGGTTCTGTCCAATTTAGAAGTGATTATAAGAAGGCGTATCCAGAAATGATGAATCAGATAATTTATTATCCAGTTTGGGAACATGATGATTATCCTGATGTGGTCCAGAAAACCGTTAGTTATTTTATACGTCCTAAATTTAAATTTGTCAGGGTTGGAGCTTCAGGATTAGAAAAATTATAGTTGCCAATGTTGTTATATTTGTTATATTGGCAATAACTGCTTGTCCTTTAGTTTGTTGCTTTAAGACAATACGGCTAGCACACGTTACGGGCTATACGATTGGCACACGTTACGTGCCTAAAAAAAAACAAAGGTTTACAATTGACATACGAAATTATTTTCTCCCGCAGGCATGAAGATTTATCAATTAAAGATGAAATTTATCATCTTATTGATGATTGTTATATCGGAGGCCAGCAGTTTATTGATGCTGAACATCTGTTAAAACATGAAAAGGAATCCAGAGAGGGTTATAGCCGTAGATTAGAATTGACCCCTTACATCAATAATTTTGCGTCTTTGGTCGATTTAATAGTCGGCTTTTTGTTTGTACGAGAACCATCACGCAAAGAAACTGATAATGTAAAGTATATTATTGATAAAGCTACTAAGACAAAGGGGCTTACAAAATTTATGCAAATGGTTGCAATTCGTTCATTTCTTTATCCTGGTGGAGTATTGGTTGATTCTCCAACGTTTGATCCTGCGACTGTTGGATCAGAAAAGCAAAGGCAGAATGAAAATTTGAATCCTTATTGTGTTTTTTATACGCCTTTCAAAATTCGTGATTTTGCTTATGACGAAAATAATGAGCTGTCTTGGATAATATTGGACAATTCTTATACGGACAAAACGAATCCTCTGATTGATAATATAACACATGAAATATACAGGCTTTGGACTACAAATGAATTTATTGATTTTGAAAGAATAGGAAAAGAGATTGTTGCAGGTCAAGCAGTTGAGCATGGACTTGGTGAGGTGCCATTTAAGTTTTGTATGTGGCGGGATGATGACGATGATTTTATTAGCGAATCTTTGTCAGAAGATTTGGCTTATATAGCGAAGGCGAATTATAATAATCTTTCATATATGCCTGAGATGCTTTCCGCAGGGACTTTTAAAATGTTGGCTTATCCTTCTGCATCTGGCGAGATTCCAGATGAGCTAGTGTCGGGAGGGACTGGTTCTTTGACTCTTTTGCCATTCGATGGGAATCTTTCTCATAAACCTGAATTTATTGGTAGTGAGTTAGGGGATGTTGCATCTTATTTGTCAGTATTAGAATATTTTTCTATTGAGATGCTCAAAATTGTTGGCATTGATACAGATGAAGCTAAGCAGTATGTTAAAAGTGGAGTGGCTAAAAAGCTTGATTTTCAAAAAGTTAAATCTTATTTATCCAGTGGAGCGCGGATGCTTGGAGAGCTTGAAACTTGGATATTCCAAACGGTTGCTAAATGGGAAAATAATATAACAAATGCAAGTAGCAGTTATGAAACTGACTTTTTGTCTGAGGATATTGACGAAAAACTGGCAAGATGGACACAATTAGCAATGTTGCCTTATAAAGAATTACAAAAGACTTTGCACAAAATTATGGTAAGGTCTGTTTTGTCAAGCGATATGACAAAAGATGAATTAGAAGAAACTATTGAATCAATAGATCGATCTCCAGATCAGATTGACATTGGTTCTTTAATAAATATGGAGGACGGAGCAGATGCCTGATGAGAATGTATTTGAATTTAGTGGAGATTTCTATGAAATTGAGGATCCACAAACAAAATCAAAAATTAAAATACCGAACGAATTAAAATCAATTATCGGATCGATTCAGTCTTTGGCAAGAAAAGACGAAAAAGAAAAGACAGAGAGTCATTATAGGCCACTTTTGGAAGAAGCAGACAAAATTAAGGCTAATAATGAGGCTATTGCTGAAGAGTTGGAAAAGATTAAAGAATCTAGTATGAATACTGATGAGATTCGGGAAAAGGAGTTTCAAAAGGCTATTGATAAAATTGAAAAGGAAAAGGAAATGTTGATGAAAGATTCAGATCACTGGAAGACACAATTTTATCAACTCAAAATAACAAATGATATTTATTCATCTTTTGGAGATAGTTTGTTAAATAATCGTTATCAAACGGCTGAATGTTTCCAACGTGAAGGACAAGCGCAGTTAGTAGAGATAATGGAAGAAGGGAAAAATACTGGCCGATTTGAAACAAGAATGAAAATATCTATCAAAAATAACGCTGATCAATACGAAGAGTTAGAAGGTACCCCGCAGGAGTTATTTGAGAAGTGGGTTCATCAAGATCAAAATTTACATCATTTAGCTAGCAGTTTAAAACCTGGTGGCGGGACAATGGTAAATGGTAAAGTTTTTGTGATGAATAAAGATTTTGAGAATTTACCTCCAGCGGAAAGAATGAAAATAGCAAGGAAAAAAGGACAAAGCGGTTAAACTAAAAAATAGAGGTTTAACATGGCTTTAACGTTAGTAGAAGCGAGTAAATTGCATAAAGGCGATGTAGTTCGTTCTGCAATTATTGAAATTTATGCAAGGAGCTCTGATATACTTAGGGTGCTGCCTTTTGAAACAATTGCAGGGAGTGCGCTAAAATATAACAGAGAGGAAACTTTGCCCGGTGTCGGGTTTAGAGGGGTTAACGAAGGTTATACAGAAAGTACAGGGATTTTGAATCCTATTGTAGAGCCTTTGGTAATCGCTGGTGGTGATTTAGACGTTGATAAGTTCATTCTAAAAACTATGGGTGAAGATCAACGGTCAGTTCAAGAAGCGATGAAGGCAAAAGCTTTGAGTTTGTCTTGGACAGCGAAATTTATAAAAGGCGATCAAGAATCAGATCCAAAAGAATTTGATGGCCTTCAAATTAGGCTTGCAGGCAATCAGCTTATTGATGCTGGTGCTACAAGTGGTGGTGATGTTTTAAGTTTAACTAAATTGGATGAGCTTATTGATGCGGTGCAAGAGCCTACTGCTCTTATTATGAATAAGACAATGAGGCGTAAGCTTACGGCAGCAGCCAGAACATCTACAGTGGGCGGTTATATCATATACGAACCAGATGAGTTTGGCCGAACTATAACAAAATATAATGATCTTCCTATCCTAATCGCAGATGAAGATAACACAGGCACTCAAATCTTACCTTTTACCGAAGCAAATCCAGGTGGTGGAACAGCAGCCTCAACGTCTATATATTGTGTGTCATTTGGCGAAGGAATGTTGACAGGCATTCAAAATGGCGATATAGATGTTGCAGACTTGGGAGAGTTGGATAGTAAGCCTTGTTTGAGAACAAGAGTCGAGTGGCTTACTGGAATATCAATTTTTCATGGGAAGGCCGCTGCTCGATTACAAGGAATTAAAAACGCTGCGGTTGTGGCGTAAGGAGGTAAATAATGAGTCAAGTAAGAATATCGAAAACATACGATACTTTATTGGAGTTGAAGGATGCGGGCCTTGTTGCTGCTAGTGCAGCCGCAGAGGTTGATTCGGCTGCTCAAATTCTTGATGTAGGTACAGGGATGATGCGTGGGGATATTATAATTGATGTCTCTGCGTGTGAGGTTGATACAGGTGATGAAAGTTATCTTGTTTTTGCTCAAGTAAGTTCAAGTGCTTCGTTTGCAAGTGATATTTACAATGTTGGTTGTATGCCATTAGGCGATGCTGCAGGGATAGCCACAGCATGTGGGGCTGGAGATGTAGATCAGGTTGCAGGAAGGCATATTTTGCCGATTACTAATGTAGTGCAAGATGGACTTGCCAAGCGATATTTGAGACTTTATACTGTTGTTGCTGGGACTGTGGCAACAGGTATAAATTATTCAGCATATTTAGCAAAAGAATAAAATTATGCCCGTCAGAAATGGCGGGCATTTGAGGTTTTATAATGATTAAAGTAAAACATAAAAATGGATCGATTATAACTGTTCATCCTGTAGACGCACGATCTCTTATCGCTCAAGGTGAATATAAATTATTCGATGAAGAGTCTGTTGGAAAAAGGTCTGTAAAGAAAAAGTCTGTAAAGGAAGAGTCCACAGATAAAGAGCTTGTAAATAAAGAGTCTACAGATGAAGAGCAAGAAAAAAATGAGAATAGTTAAAAGATGAAAATGATACCCACTGATAAACAAATTGAATATCAGGAATTGCATGAAACAGGGCGTGACCAGATTGCACTTGATGATTTTATTGAGACGTATATAATGGCTGTTGCTGTGTTTTATCAAAAACGTATTCGGTTTTATCTTAATCAGGCATGGCAAGAAGAACTAACGTTAAAAGATTTGAATAAACTTTTAACAAAAGTTTCGACAATGACCATAAAGACTACAACTGAGTTGT
>JAXHTB010000236.1:0-6103 GCA_034190185.1 Spirochaetota bacterium
ATTCCGGCCCTGCAATCAATGTGCTTGCGATTATACTTACTGCGAGAATTCTTGGGCTGGAGCTGGGCATAGCAAGGGCAGTAGGCGCTATACTCTTTAGTATTATTGTCGGAATTTTGATGAATTATTTTTTCCGGGAAGATGATGTTCAAAAGTCAAATGCATTTGCAACGATGTCTCAACCAGAAGTAAAGCTGCCATTATGGAAGAATGGAATCTATTTTGCGCTTATGGTGATAATACTCGTTTTTGCTAACTGGGCAAAGCCGGAGACGTCATCAGGTATTTGGTATTATTTATATTCATCAAAATGGATAATCACATCTATATCAGCGCTTCTGCTTGGATTTGTTCTTGTATTCTGGTTTTATATTAAATTGTGGAAGGTACTCCTTACAGCTTTATCTGTGATAGCACTTGCGCTGTTCTTCACTGATATGCCTGTAATTCCGTTTTTGGCTGCTATTATTGGACTATCGATAATTACCAGCACAGATAAAGGTGAAGCAGGGGAATGGTTTGCAGAATCATGGGGATTTGCAAGGCAGATACTTCCTTTGCTGCTTTTTGGGGTGTTGATTGCAGGAGCATTGCTTGGAAGGCCCGGGGGGGAGGGCGTAATACCGTCAGAATGGATAAGCAGCGCGGTTGGAGGCAATTCACTTCGGGCAAATCTTTTTGCTTCTTTTGCCGGAGCTTTTATGTACTTTGCAACATTAACAGAGATACCTATCCTTCAGGGTCTTATTGAAAACGGCATGGGGGATGGGCCCGCGCTGGCTCTTCTTCTTGCCGGGCCTGCGCTTTCACTTCCAAATATGCTGGTTATTCGCAGCGTACTTGGAACCAAAAAAACAGCTGTTTTTGTAATACTTGTAATAATTATGTCAACCTTGTGCGGAATGGTATATGGGGCATTATTTTAATTTGAACAATAGAGGAGATGCAGATGAAAACAATAAAGATACTTGGATCAGGCTGTGCAAAATGCAATAAGTTATACGATCTGTCAGAAAAGGCTGCAAAGGAGCTTGGTGTTGAATACAAGCTTGAAAAGGTTTCCGATATAAACAAGATAACAGAGCTGGGCGTAATGATGACTCCGGCTCTGGTAGTTGATGGAGATGTTAAGATTTCGGGAAAGGTTCCTTCATTTGAAGATGTAAAAAATATGATAAAATAAAATGCATAAATGCATAGAAAAAATTTTTAAGTATATCCAAAAATATAGGGTTGACGAGGTATAGGAGCAACACTTATGTCATTCCTGCGGATGCTTCGAATCTCCTTTTCGATAATATATCAGATTTACAGCATCCGCACAGCTCCCTGTGAATACAGGTGAATGACAGCATCTGATTATTGAATTAACCCCTACAGTTTTTGACTACACATATATTATTTTAGGTGAATCTAAATGAAGTACAAAAAGGTCGTAATTTTATTGTCATTATTTGTGCTTGTCAGTATAATCTATTTTGTCTTCAATGAAATAGGATCAAACGATCTCAACATGGATTATAATAATTCAGAAAGCACAGGTAAAATTATTGAAAGGGATAACATTCTCGCAGAAGAAAAAAATCGGGAGGACCTTCGTAAAATTATTGTATACTATTTTCATACATCATTTCGATGTTATTCCTGCAGAAAGATAGAAGAGTATACGCATAAAGCTATTCTAAATGGTTTTAATGATGAAGTCACAAAAGGCGTCTTAATTTGGAAGCCTGTTAATATTGATGAACCTGAGAATAAACATTTTATAAAAGATTATAGCCTCTACACAAAATCGATAATAATTGAGGATCAAAGGCGTAGGGGAGAACCCAAATGGAAGCTGCTTGATAAAACCTGGACATTATTGAAAGATGAAGAAGAATTTATTAAATATATTCAAGATGAAGTTAAACAGATCATGGAGGGGACATGATTGAGTCATTTTTCGTAATATGCCTTTCAGCAATATGGCTTGGGATAATGACGTCAATAAGTCCTTGCACTCTTGCCTCAAATATAGCTGCTGTGTCCTATATAGGACGAAGCAGTGAAGATGGACAAAGAGGCGGTGTTTTTCTACTTGGCTTGTCATACACCATTGGACGAGCTTTGTCCTATTCCTTTATTGGAGCGCTTTTAATTGGTAGTATTATAAAAATACCTGAAATATCCAACTTCCTTCAGAGATACATGAATATTGTCCTTGGTCCTATTCTTGTACTTGTCGGAATGTTTCTGTTAGAAATGATAACATTGAATATTTCTGGTTTTGGACAATCCAAGACACTTCGGAGACTGGCTGATAAAAAGACTATTGTCGGGGCATTGCTTCTGGGTGTGCTTTTTTCTCTCTCCTTTTGCCCGGTATCTGCCGCTCTCTTTTTCGGAGGGCTGCTTCCCCTTGCAGTAAAATATGATTCTTTTCTAATCTTACCTTCCATTTTTGGCATAGGTACAGCATTGCCTGTAATTCTCTTTGCAGTTTTGATTGCGTTTGGAACTCAATACATTGGAAAACTGTTCAATAAAATTATCCGGATAGAGAAATGGGTGAGAATGACAGCCGGCTTTATATTTATAATAGCAGGTATATATTATACTTTTATATATATATTCAGAATTAAGTTTATATAGGATGTATTCACTTGCGTATAATTTACAGTTCAATTTACTGTAAAATGATTTTTATATCGCGGAATCCAGTCCCGTAGGGATAATATATTTGAATCATTTATATTAACTATTGTCTACCCTGAATGATGAATAATATAAATATCTCATCCTTAGGGGACTAATTTTTGCTATGTTGTATCCATTTATGTTATGGCGCGACTGGAAAAACTTCTTTCAATGGAATCTCGCTTTTCCATAATCGATAATAATCGCCTGAAAACGGTTCTAATCAGCATCGATATATCAAAAACCGCCTTTTTACAGTAACGCCATTTATTAATAATACATTATCCTTTCGGAACAATCTTCAGTAAATGTCCCAATCCCTTCCATATTACAGGCTTTTTGGAAGATGTTTAAATAATATTTTCACTTTTAAGTCGTGAAATCTCTTCCTTGCTTAATCCGCTAATCTCTGAAAGAATCATCTCAGTATGCTCACCTAGTTTAGGTGCAGATAAATTATTGTTTATTTTTGATTCACTAAAACCTATTGGGAATCCCGGAATTTTAATTTTACCCATTGTTGGATGATCATAATCAACAATGTATTTATTTTCAATCATTTGATTGTCTTTTATTGCTTCCATCGAGGTATTAACAGAGCACATTATTATTTTCTTTTCTCTAAAGATCTTTAGCCATTCATCTCTTGATCTATTTAGGAAGGCATTATTTATTACAGCGACTATCTCTCTGGAATATTCCATTCTTCCTTCTCTTGTGCTAAAACGTGTGTCTTTAGCCAACTCTGGGCAATCCAATAATTCACATATTATTTCCCAGTTGTCAAATCTTGGGTTGTCAGTAAGAATAAGCCACTTATCATCCTTGCATCTATAATAATTCCGTAAAGGATCTGCATTTGCTTGTTCATGCCGAGGTACATCTATTCCAGATAAGAGCGCAACCAGGTTATTAAAATACATTAAATATGAAACAGTACCTAAAAGGGATATATCAACCTTTTGACCTATTCCTGTTCGTTCCCTTATTAGAAGTGCTATTATAACCTGATAACTTGCCATAATAGCAGTTGCTTGATCTGCTATGCCGAACTGAGCTAATAGAGGCGTCATGTCAGGTTCACCAATGCTGTGCATAAGACCTGCTCTTGCCTGACCTTGAAAATCGAATCCACCCTGGTCCGCATCAGGCCCTTGTGTTCCGTAGCTGGTTACAGAGGCATAAATTATATTAGGATTTATCTTTGATAGTGTAGGATAATCCATTTTCATCTTTTCAATTGTGTTAACACGAAGGTTAGTAAAGAAGACATCTGATTTTTTTACAAGGTCATAAGCAATTTGTCTGCCTTCTTTATGTTCTAGATTTAGTGTAATGCTTTTTTTCCCGCGATTAGACCCTTCGAAGAACATATTAGAATCTTCTCCCAGACTAAAGTCAATATTTTTATATCCTGACATATGACGAATAGGATCACCGACACCAACCTGTTCTATCTTTATTACTTCTGCTCCCATATCAGCTAGTATTGCTGGGCCACCAGGTCCAGCATGAAAAATACCCCATTCCAACACTCGAATACCCTCTAATGGTCTGCTCATTTATGTGAAAACCTCCTGAAAATTTGTTATATGTAGTTACTGAAACATTATTCTTCTAGGATTCCTTAGTATAAAGCTTATATTTCATTTTTATCTAATACTTATAAACATCAATGAATTCTTTTCAAAATTCAATAAATACAAAATTCTAAAAAAGGTTAACTATATAATAAATTAAGTCAACAATTTCAATCGTTTTAATTTTAACATAGTTAAAAGTCAATAAAAAATATTAAAACTATAGTATTATCCGGTAAAGGTAAACCAGAGTGATCCTGGTGCATATCACAATTTTTATGAAATCATTTATACTTCTTGACAATTCTTAGTAAAGACTGTTATTGTGACATAATCCTGAATAAATATATACTGCGTATTCCTTTATCTTTTTTAATTATCTATATTTAAAGATAATTATTGAATCTGCTTATTTAATCATCTATTATTTTGGAGTTATACTTAAATATATGATTTATCCATACCGAAATATATATTATCGAGTTAACATATCTGTAATTATTGAATAATTAATATTCAGATTTTTTGACTTTCAAATTTTTGAGTTCATATTCATATGAAGCTGTACTAAGGGGATAACCAACAAATATACCTGTCCAAATATTCCTCAAACCTGCAGGAGTTGTATATCCTGTTTAATAAATATTTTAAAATATGAGGGAGAGCTATGAAAGAAACAATTATGATTATAGGAGGAGGACTTCTTCAGATTCCTCTCATTCAAACAGCAAGAAAAATGGGATATCGTGTTGTTGTTACTGACTATAATCCAGATGCAACAGGTATGAGGTATGCTGATATACCAATTGTTATGAGTACAAGAGACATTGAAGGATCAGTTAGGATTGCAAGGAGTCAAAATGAAATTACTCCTATTAGCGCTGTTCTTACTGTAGGAACTGATGCATCCATGACAGTTGCTGCAGTTGCTAATGCATTAAATCTACAGGGAATAAAATATGAAGATGCAGAGGCTGCTACAAATAAAATAAAGATGAGAACAAGATTTCAGGATAATAATGTGCCAAGTCCCAAGTTCTTACCAGTGTGGTCCTTGACTGAGGCAAAAGATGCATGCAAAAGACTGGGCTTTCCTGTTGTTATTAAACCTGCAAATAATATGGGAGCAAGGGGTGTAATGAGGATTGATAACAAAATCGATCTTTCAGACGCGTTCAAGTTCGCAAAAAACTCCTCACCCAGTGGTGAACTCATAATTGAAGAGTATATGACAGGGGATGAACTGTCTATAGATGCTGTAGTCTATAAAGGTGAAATTACTATTACAGGTATTGCTGATAGAATAATTGAATTCCCACCATATTTCGTTGAGACTGGTCATACAATACCATCCAACCAGCCTAAGGAGATTCAGGAAGAGGCTATTGACGTTATGAAAATGGGTATCAGGGCTCTTAGGATAGAACATGGCTATGCAAAGGGTGACATTAAGCTTACACCTAATGGGCCAATGGTTGGTGAAATTGCTGCAAGATTATCTGGTGGATTTATGTCTGCTTATACTTACCCCCTTTCAACCGGTGTTGATTTAATGAGAGCAGCTATTGAGATTGCTCTTGGGCAAGAGCCAGGTAACCTTGAGCCTGTAATAAACCGTGTGGCAATAGAAAGGGCTATTATTACAAAGTCCGGGATTGTCAAAGGGATTACAGGACTTGAAAAGGCATTAAAAATTCAGAATATTAAAGAAATATTTATGAATGTGGAACAGGGTGATAGGGTAGTGGAACCACGCTCTAATGTAGAGAAAGCTGGTCATATAATAGCTGTTGGCGACACATTAGAAGAAGCAGAAAAAGCTGTTTTACAATGCAGGGAAGCTC
>JAXHTB010000237.1:0-6056 GCA_034190185.1 Spirochaetota bacterium
ATAACCTATCTCTTTAAGTATCTCGCTTGTATGCTCTCCTAGGGCAGGAGCAAAATTTCTGAATTGTGGAGGAGTGTCCGAAAGCTTAATGGACATACCAAGCTGCTTTGCCTTGCCTACACTGGGATGCTCCACCTCCATAATCATATTTCGATGAAGCAGTTGAGGATCGTTAATTACTTCATCAAGCTCAAGAACAGGCGTTACACAAGTATTCGCCTCTCTCATGATTTCAAACCACTCGTCCCTGGTCTTAGTTAGAATGGCCTCTTTAATAATTTTAACGACTTCATCAAGCTTTTCGCCTTCGGCAAACTGATATGGAATTATATCCTCACGTCCAATAGCATGACAGAAACGCTCCCAGAAATAGGTTTCAATAGCGCCGCTAGTAATGAACTTGCCATCTTTAGTCTCAAAAACATTAAGAATCGTAGGCGGCGCGATATCCTGTTGTAGGCCACTTCCTAGAAACATGCTAAGAGGAAAACATGTAAAATCCAATGCACTGTCAGCAAATGAGATATCAACATACTGCCCCCTGCCAGTATTGACACGCGCCATAAGTCCGCAAAGAATGCCTATCACAGCATGAAGGGCAACACTCATATCAGCTATAGGAATGCTGATTGGAATAGGATTACCCTTTTGATCTCGAATAAGACTCATAAGTCCTGCAATAGATGTATAATTTGGATCGTGTCCGGGAAGATCACGATAGGGCCCATCTTGACCATATCCTGAAATACTGCAGTATACAATTCGTGAGTTGATGCCGGATATAGTGTCATAACCAACACCAAGACGACTTGAAACACCAGGTCTATAGCCCTCAAAAACCACATCAGCAGTGCCAGCAAGTTTGTAAAAGATTTCCCTGGCTTCCGGTTGCTTTAAGTTAAGAGCAATACTTTTTTTATTTCTGCTTAAACAATTATACGCCTGAGCTCTTTCAAGTTCCTCTTTTGTGCCTTGTGCAGGTGTTAGGATGTCGCTTGCCAGCCCACCTCGGGGTTGCGGTTCCTCTATTTTAATTACTTCTGCACCCATATCAGCAAGCATCATGCTGGCAAAAGGACCTGGCCCTAACCTTGTAAGATCTAAAATTCTGTTCCCTTCTAACGCCTGATTCATCACTCTACCTCCATAGTTTGATGTTATATTGAAATTTTTCATAATAAATGTCAATCAGTATTTTTTCATTTCATTCATTACGTTTTACGCAGTATTCATTACACCCTTCATGATGTTCATTTCAATTCAATTGACAGTTATATTATGCAAGTTTGATATAAACAATTATAGAGAAACGAAATCTATCTATTAAGCTATGTAGATATATGAAAAAATAGATAATAAAATAATTCATATTAATAAATAAAATTTTTATTTGAATTATTATATGTTTTGAATTATAATCTAAACATGCTTCAATATTATTAACTTACTTTTCTTTTAAGCTAACTGATTTTAAGTTAATTCTAAAAGCTGTTATTAGAGAAAAAAATTTTTCAGAAATTTTTACAGCTTCTGTAGCTAATCTCAGCGCTCAAATACTTTTTTAGAAAATACAACAAATTACAAAGGGGATAAAAAATAATGAAATGGATGAATAATTTAAATGTAAGCACTAGGATAACTTTAACAGGAATAATTCTTGTTCTGTTGATTATAGTAGTATCTGTTATTAATATTTTTCAAATTCAATCATCTAGTAGGCTGTTCGATTCATTCTACAATAATCAATTTACTTCAGTAATCACTTTAAATCAGATTGCAAGGCATAATATGCAGAAAAGAATTAACATGCTAAGGGCTAAAATCGAAGCGACCAGTGGTAATTTTAGTGAAGTCAAAAACTTAATGGATGAAGTTAATGAGCTGCACAATGAGACAAGTAAGATAGGCAAAATATATCTTGCATCAGATATGGATGAAAAAGAAAAAGAATTAGTGGATGCATATAAAAAATACTATTATGAACTCACTAATATTTTTAAAAAATTCAGCAAAGCAATACTAAATGATCAACATGAAGAAAGCTTATCTTTTATGAATGATTGGGCTGAAAAATATAAACAAGTGCGAGAAATCAATTTTGAGCTTATTGCTTATAATACAAAAACGGCAAAGGAAGCTATCGCTAACGAAAAAGCACAATTAATAAATGTAGAGATATTTATAATAATTGCATTGTTCACCGCAATAATATTTGGAATTGCTGCAATATGGTTGATTATAAGATCAATATCGATGCCGATTCAAAAGGACCTGAAATTTGCTGAAAGAATTGCACAGGGAGACTTTTCCAATAGAATCGATTTAAATCAAAATGATGAACTTGGACAGCTTGCAGAAGCGCTGAACAATTCAGCGGAAAGTCTGGCAGGGATAATATCTGATGTTATTGATTCAGCAGAAAACCTTGCTCAGGCAACTGAACAAATATCAAGCGGAAATCAAAACCTATCTCAAAGAACATCGGAACAATCCTCCTCACTTGAGGAAATAGCAGCAACACTGGAAGAAAGCACAGCTTCAATTAAACAAAATTCTGAAAATTCAGAGGAAGCGAACAGATTATCCATCGATGCAAGCATGATGGCAGAAGAAGGCGGCAAGGTAGTCAATGAAGCTGTTATATCCATAAATGAGATAAATCAATCGAGCAAAAAAATTGGCGAGATAACAACGGTCTTAAATGAGATATCTTTCCAGACTAATCTGCTTGCATTAAACGCTGCTGTTGAGGCAGCAAGGGCAGGAGAACATGGAAGAGGGTTTGCGGTTGTAGCTGGAGAAGTCAGGAATCTTGCCCAACGGTCTGCATCATCTTCAAAAGAGATTGAGACGCTGATACAAGATTCAGTGGATAAAATATATGCAGGCACAAAACTTGTTAACCAAAGCGGTGAAGCGCTACAAAAAATAATTGAAGCAACCCAAAAGGTTAGCAAAACAATCTCCGAAATAGTGGCAGCAAGCGAGGAACAGAAACAGGGTATTGAGCAGATAAATATAGCGGTTGGCGAGTTAGACTCAATGACACAACAGAATGCCGCCCTTGTTGAAGAAACCGCTTCTGCAAGCGAGGAAATGTCAAGTCAATCAAAAGACCTACTTTTAATGATGAGCAGATTTAATATTCACAGACAAAAACTCGATATAAATAAAAATAATATCAACACAATGGATAATAGCCCTGCTGATAAGGAAGAAAACAAACCATTTAGAAGGAAGACAGATGACATAAAGGACTTAAGTATCGTTGAACCTGTTGTAGAAAAGGAACGAAAGGATCTAAAAAGTATTCTTTTAGATGAAGGATTTGCTGAATTTTAATCATAAATTAAAAGGGGACAATAATTTTTATATTCATAGAGGTTAATACTATGGAACCTATGGGAATAATAAAAATTTTCATTGAAAAAAATGAAATATGTTTAAAAAATCAAGATCTAAATTTTAACAATTTTAAAGAAGATAGAGATCCGGAACATCTAAATAATATATATCAATATATGAATTCACTTAGAAGAAACATGAAAAAATGATATACCCAAAGATGTCAGAAAAAACATTAAATTAAAGATTATTCAATCAATTTTTTCAACCTGTTAAGCTCATTTATTGCGTCAAGTGGAGAAATAACATTAATATCGATGTTCTTTATTGCTTGAATAACAATATGATTTGCAGCATTAAATATATCAAGCTGTTCTACTGTTTTATCCTGTTCTTTCTTTTTATAATTCTTTTCACGTAAGGCATTGCTTCGTGATGAATTCTCCAGTCTCTCGAGTATTCTGTCAGCATTGGTTGTTATCTCTTTTGGTATGCCAGCTAGCTTGGCAACATGAATACCATATGACTTGTCAGCGGCTCCAGGCATAACCTTGTGAAGAAAATCAACACCGCTGATATGTTCCTTTACCAGAACATTGAAATTTACAATCCCTTTTCTTTTACCGAGTTTTGTCAGCTCATGATAATGGGTAGCAAACAAGGTTTTAGCTTTTAAATACCTTAAAATATACTCAACAACAGCCCAAGCTATAGCTAATCCATCATAAGTGCTTGTGCCTCTTCCTATTTCATCCATAATAATAAGGCTCTTATCTGTAGCATTGTTTAGAATAACAGCAGTCTCATTCATTTCTACAAGGAATGTAGACTCCCCACGTGAAATATTGTCGGCAGCCCCAATACGAGTAAAGATCCTGTCTACAATAGATAAATCAACCTCACTTGCTGGAACAAATGAACCGATCTGCGCAAGCAGTTGAATTATAGCCGCCATTCTAATATATGTGGATTTCCCGGACATATTAGGGCCGGTTAGTATTGTAATAATATTCTCACTGCAATCCAGATCAACATCATTAGGTATAAATACCTCGCTTGTAAAATACTTCTCCACTACAGGATGCCTGCCTTCCCTTATTATAGAGGTTCCATTATTGTTGAATTTTGGACGGATAAACCTGTTTTCAATAGACGATACCGCAAGAGAGCAGAAAAAATCTACATCTCCAATTTCAACAGCGGTTTTCTGAAGCTCGCTCTTTTGCTGTAAAATCTCAATAAGCAATTTATCGATCTCATCTCTTTCAATATTGATAATTTTATCAGAAGCTGAAATAATATCCGATTCAAATTTCTGCAAATCTTCCGTTGTGTACCTCTCTGAACCAACAAGGGTTTGTTTTCTGTAGTAGCTCTCCGGTACCTTTGATGTTTGTCCCTTGCTGACTTCGATAAAGTATCCCAGAACCTTATTATACTTAACCTTTAGAGTTGAAATGCCAAGTCTTTTCTGTTCCTGATCTTGAAATCGAAGAATCCAGTCTTTTGTATCACTTTTTAATTTATATAAATTGTCAAGTTCTGAGCAATACCCATCTTTTATTACTCTCCCATGTTCTGGTGTAAGCGCAGGATTTTCACAAATCATTGTATCGATCTTCTCTGAAAGAGATGAAAGATCCGGCATCCTTTCAGCAATCTCATAAAGCAGGTTGTTTGAACTTGATGAAAGAATCGATCTTATCTCTGCTGCTGATCTTAGAGAATTCATCAAAGCAATAAAATCTTTTGGAAAGGATTTTCCCAATATAAATCTCGAAAGAAGTCTTTCAATATCATGGATACCCTTAAGGATCTCCTGAATAGAAGATAAGAGATTGCTCTGTTCAAAAAATACCTCAACAATATCGAGTCTCTTCTCAATCTCGCTGTTTTGAAGAAGAGGCTGCAGAAGATTTCTTTCAAGCGCTCTCCTGCCAGATGCTGTCTTTGTATGGTTGAGCACTGAAAAAAGCGTGTATTTTTTTGATCTGTCCTGCTGGTTCTCTATCAGCTCAAGATTGGATATAGTAGCATCATCCAAAATCATATGATCAGAGGAAATAAAAGACCTAGGATACTTCAGGTGATCGAATGTCTTTTTTTGAGTATCCTTTAGATACTGCAAAATGGAGCCAGCTGCCAAAATCTCAATATCAGCTTTAATACCTAAACCCTTTATACTGGAAAGATTAAAGACATCTTTAATTATCTCAGAGGAATAGTCAATATCATAATACCATTCATTTATCTTGTAAAATGGGATCCCTCTGTTTTGAAGATATTCAGCAAAGATATCATCATGCAAGGAATCGCTCATTTTCAGTACAACCTCTTTAGGCCTTTTTTTCGACACCTCTCCTCTAAAAATATCTAGGGATTTCTGAATAGTTGAAAGGAAGAAATCACCTGTAGAGATATCTACGAACGCCATTCCGATTTCATTTTCATTCAAGACTATTGAAGAAAGGTAATTGTTGTCATCAGTCTGAAGGAGGTTTGATTCAACTATCGTTCCAGGAGTAACAATCCTTACCACCTCACGTTTTACAATATTTCCATTGGATGGAAATTTCTCCATCTGCTCGCAAATAGCTACCCTATAACCGGCCTTCAAGAGTCTTGCAATATAGTTTTCGCTTGCATGATACGGCAGACCGCACATAGGAATATTATCCTGACGGGAGGTTAGAGCAATGTCGAGAATTCCA
>JAXHTB010000238.1:0-6056 GCA_034190185.1 Spirochaetota bacterium
GTAAACTCATTCTCTCCTGGAGCCCCAAGTTTTTTATAAGAAGCCCCGCTTGCGATTATTACAGTTTTTGAATTAAGTTCTTCGTTATTCGATAAGACAAGCTTAAAATATTTTTCATTTACAACCTGATTTATCTCTTTAACCTCACCCATCTTTATCTCTACGCCAAGTCTTTTGGCCTGATTTTCCATTGCGGAAACCAGCTCCCATCCGGATACAGGATCAACAAATCCGGGATAGTTTTCAACCTCATAGGTGTTAATAACTTGACCTCCTGGTGATAATTTTTCCAATACAAGCAGGTCTAGACCTGCTCTTATTCCATAGATTGAAGCTGAAAGCCCGGCAGGGCCAGCGCCTATAATAGTTAAATCCTTCATATTAGTTATTCCTTCCTATTATTTATCTTATTATTATCAATTTTTATTATTATACAGTAAAAGAAATATCCTATTTATTAATTACTATAATAAAGTTCAATCAAAATTCAATGATATTTTATTTATAGTATAATTAAAGTAATTTGCAAAAAAAAATTGAAAATAGTTAACCAAATTATCTTAATGTTAAATCTTGATAGTGAAAAGAATATTATGTATTAAGTGTGTTTAATAATTGAGTCAGATATAATTAATCTAATCTAATGGTTCAATGTAAGATATTACATTCTTGAATTCCATGAATTATTTGAGTAATAGAATAATTCAATGGACAGGGAACATTTAATGATTCACCCTCACGAACAACAGCTCCATTAATATAATCGATCTCTGTAACACTTCCTTTCAGGATATCCTGATGCATAGAAGAAATATTTTCCGAAGTAAGTTTGCAAACCTCCTCAACTCTTGCAACAGGGTTGGGATAGGGAAGGGTTATCCCTTTTGCTTGTGCTACAAGACATGCTTCATTGACTAGATCTGCCATAAGTTTACGGATTGGGGCTAACTCAATTAGTTGCCCGTTTCGCACCCGCAATATTCCAGTAAGGGCATTAATACCAACGTTTATGATCAACTTTCCCCATATTAAATTTTCAACATCCATCGAGATTTTCGTTTTCAAGCTAGATCTTGATAAAAGATCAGAAAACTGATCTAAAAATAATTTATCAGGACGTCCTTTTTCTATAGGACCAAATGCAGTCTCACCGCATCCTGCATGACGGACATGATTTCTACTTACAAGTGTTGCGCCTTCAGATGTGATACCGGCAATAATGCTTGCATCTGGCAGATGACGCTTAACTGTTTCCACATTGCCGACGCCATTCTGAAGTGTGAGTAGTATACCGTTATAATTATCTTTTGCTATAGAACGAACTGCATTTTCGGTTTGATATGCTTTTACGCATAGTATTATAAGATCGATATTTGAAGAGTCCTTTAAATCCGTAGAAACTGGTATATTTAATGTAATATTATCATCAATTCCTTCCCAATGAATTCCATCTCTGTTAAGTTCTCTGGCGCGTTCCGTATTATAATCAATAATAGTTACTTCAGCTCCTGCTTTATGAAGCAGACCTGTAAGAAGGAGACCCATAGCTCCTGGTCCAACTATTGCTATCTTCATGATGACACCTTTAGCTGTGCAAGAGTATTTTTATCCATTTTGAAGGAGTGTTTATCAGCAGGGAATTCCCCGGATTTTACTTCTCTGGAAAAAGATTTAATTGCATCTTCCATTATGGGATAGAGCTGAGCATATTGCTTTACAAATGTAGGTATAAATTTTTTAAATAGACCAAGAAGGTCATTGGTAACAAGTACTTGCCCATCACAGTTTGGACCTGCACCTATTCCTATTGTAGGCACACTTATTTTTCCAGTAATCAGGTTTGCAAGCTCGTCTGGGATACATTCGAGTACAATGAGTGAAATCCCTGCATCTTCAAGAGCAATAGCAGAGTCCAGAAGGTATTGAGCAGAGGATAAATCCTTGCCTTGTACCTTGAAACCACCCAGTGATGTTGCAGTCTGTGGTGTAAGGCCGATATGACCAACAACTGGGATGCCGATTCTTACAATTGCTTTTATTGTATCTATCATTTCCAGCCCACCTTCAAGTTTGACAGCGTCACATCCGCCCTCTTTAAGAAAACGACCTGCATTTCGTATTGCATTCTCTGTACTCACTTGATAAGACATAAAGGGCATATCACCGATTAAAAGCGCATGCTTTATACCTCGCTTTACAGCACAACAATGGTGTATCATCTCATCCATAGTAACTGGTACAGTATTTTCATAACCAAGCACAACCATTCCGAGAGAGTCTCCAACCAGAATTGTATCAATTCCGATCTCATCTAAAAGTGCTGCAATCGGATAATCATATGCAGTAAGCATGGTAATTTTTTCTTTCTGTTCCTTTTTTAGTTTTAAATCTGGTGGAGTAATTTTTTTTCGTTCAAACATATTTCCCCTTTATGGAATAATCTCAGTTATCTTGTTTCTGACTAGTATATTGAATCTTACAATATTTAAATGTTTCTTTTACTCTATTGTCAAGAATAATTGTATGTGTTTCATGTTATAATTTATCGAATTTGAAAAATTTAATAAAAAAAATATGTTGACATAATTATGATTTTATTTTTATTTAAAACAAATTAAAAAATTATTGATGATATTTTTTAGATATTAATTCACAAATCATCAGTAATTCTCTTATCTATTTAAGTTAATTGCTTTCATCATCAGTTAAATTAATTATCATCACATACACCAATTGATTTTAAATTCGATTAAAATACTTATCATTACTATCATCAATTGATTTTAATATCCATTTTTTATTTCTATTAACTCTTTACAATGAAGAAAAAATTAATACAATTAAATTGAGATTATAATAAGAGTAATTAAATTTAATTTATTTCCTTAAACATAAAAATTTCCTAAATTACCTATGTTCTCCTTTGTAATATAGTCTTCTTGCTGCATCATCATTATTTTTAAATTCATAGAATTATCCAATTAAATCAATATTCATTTTAATAACTTTCAAGTTAGGAGGGATTTATGAATAGACAGATTTGGATCATTTCTTTATGTACCTTTGGAATTATCTTATTTGCATCTGATGTATATTCTGGAAAGGTTCGAGGTGTTACACAGGATACTATAAAGATTGGTGTTATTCTTGATCAAACTGGTCCTGCTGCAAATGCTGTAATTCCTTTAACAAAGGGGATCAGGAGTTTATTTAGAAATGTTAATGATGAGGGTGGTATATATGGAAAGAAATTAAAGGCATTAGTTGAAGATGATCGTTATTCCATTCCAATGGCAATATCTTCATTTAAAAAACTTATATTTAAGGATGAAGTACTTTCTTTAATAGGACCTACAAGCACTAATGGAGCTGTTGCACTTTTAAGGAGTATTGATAAAGAAAGGATTCCAACCTTTCCAGCATCATCTGCAGAAAAGATGGTCAAACCTTTTAAGCGATATGTATTTACTATTCAGGATAAATATCCTAACCAGATGAAGGTAATAATAGATTATATAGTACATGACCTTAAGGCAAAGAAACCAAGAATAGGACTTGTTTATCCTGATAGTGAAGCAGGACTTGCAGATTTACTACCAAGTTTAGAAAGATTAAAATTTTATAAATTAAAACCAGCTACAAAAGAGGTCCTTAACCCCGGTTCTATTGAAGCAACCTCGCAAGTTATGAATCTAAAGAGAGCTAAAGTGGATTATATAATTATATGTGGTTCTCTTCCGCAGCCGACAATTGTTCTGTTGAGAGAATTAAAGAAGTTTGGTTTAAAATCTCCATTATTCGGATCCTGGGCAACCTGTAATGAGGATGTTATTACAATGTCAGGAGATGCCTCTAAGTTATTTTATGCTGTAAGTGCTATGAGTTCATGGTATGATGATGGCCCTGCAGTAGAAAGAATGAGAAAGATTACTCTTAGATATGCACCTGGTACGGAAAAACCCTATCGTGGTAAGACATATACATATGGTTGGGTTATATCAACGATTAAGCTTGAAGCTATGAAACGAGCTGGTAAGAATTTAAGCAATGAAAGTTTAGTAAATGGTTTAGAAAGTATACATAACTTTAATACTGGTGGTCTCTGTGGTCCAATAAGCTACAGTAAAACTAACCATAACGGAGGAAGCACATGGAAAATATTTAAAGCAGATCCATCATTAGGTAAGTTTATGCCTATGACAAAATGGAGGAAACCAAAATAATAATAAATATTTAGGAGGTGGGGTATGAAGAGGGGATTGTTCTACGCTCTATTTCTAACAATATTGACATTAACGATGGTTTCAATTTCTGCAATTTTTGACACAGGTTATTGTAAAATTAGAGGGATAACTGATTCATCAATTAAAATCGGTGGTATAATGGATCAGACTGGTCCTGTTGCAGACATTGCAATTCAGTTAGCAGAAGCTGCAAAGATCTATATTAATCATATCAATGACAAAGGAGGTGTTCACGGAAGAAAAATAGAATATATTCTTGAAGATGATCGTTATTCCATTCCATTAGGTATTGCTGCATTTAAAAAGTTAGTATATAAAGATAAGATATTTGCCTTACAAGGTCCTGTGTGTATTCCATCTTCAAGAGCTCTTTTTGGGCAGATGCAAAAGCTTAAGATTCCTAATATGCTTGAATCACCAGATGAATTAGCAGTAAATCCAGTAAAAAAGTATATATTCATTCCAATAGAATCCTATGATGATGATATAGGGGTAATTATTGATTATATTGTCAAAGATTTAAAACCTGTAAATCCAAAAATAGCATTCTGTACTTACGAAGGAGAGTCAGGTAAAACAGCTTTTGAATCAGCGATAAAATGGACAGCCTATTATAAAATCAAATATCCAATCCATAAAGAGATTATCCCTTTAGGAGCTTTAGAGGCATCCTCTCAGATTATGACAATGAAGAGGAAGGGGATAACACACATCATAGTGCATCATTCAGCACCAGGCGCAGGAGCGCTTCTTCGTGAGTTGCGAAAATTTAGATTTAACATACCTGTTTTTGGCGATCTTATCTCCTGCAAGGAGGATACAATTAGGTTGGCTGGGGATGCTTCAAAAATTTTTATTGGAGCTGCATCTTTTAGTTCATGGTACAACGACAGTCCAGGGATGAAGGAACTTCGTGATATAACCTTAAAGTATAAACCTGGCACTGAAGAGCCATGGAGAGGCAAGGACTATTGTGTTGGATGGATTGCAACGGTGTTAATGATTGAAGGAATAAAAAGGGCAGGGAGGAATCTCACTCCGGAAGCATGTGTTAATGGGATGGAGAGTATAAGGAATTACGATTCAAAGGGAATATGCAGTCCAATTACTTATACACCAACAAATCACAAAGCTATTGATCGTGTTAAACTATTTAAGGCAGAACCATCCACAGGTAAATTAATTCCTATTACAGGTTGGAGAAAACCTCCCAAAACTAAATATTTGACAACGCATAAACAATAACTTTGTAATTATTTTTTATATATAGTGAAAACTAAATATGAATTTCAATAGGAGATGCTTATGTTATTAGAATTGTTTAAAAGATGGTTACATTATGCCTTGGTTTCTTTTTCAATTATTTCCTTTATTGCTATTTATAAAATATCTTTATTTGCTAAAGACGTTCCAGGTATTACAAAAGATATAATTAAAATTGGTATAATCCTTGATCAAACAGGACCTGCTGCAAATGCAGTTGTGCCAACAACACAGGGTGTAAAATGTTACTTTCAAAATATTAGTGAAAAAGGTGGGATAAATGGAAGAAAGATCGAATCATTAGTTGAGGATGATAGATATTCTGTCCCGCTAGCTATAACAGCATTTAAGAAGCTGGTGTTTAGGGACAAGGTATTTACTTTAATAGCGCCAACGTCAAGCGGCGCATTAAATGCTCTTAGTAGATCTGTAACGAGATTAAAGGTGCCTCTTCTATCTCCTATTATGCCGGAAATTGCGGTAAAACCCTTTAAGCGATATGTCTTTACTACTGCCGATATCTACCCGAATCAGAATAAAGTTATGGTT